>JANTGS010000064.1 GCA_024762795.1 Flavobacteriaceae bacterium
GTTACAATTATTTTTTCTTCTTGTTTATAAACATTTTTATTCAAATTTATAAACTGAGCATTAGTAATAAAAATATTACTAAAAAGACCTAAAGCAAATACTAATTTTCTCATAATATGAATTTTAATTTATTTATTTTTTGAATTTTATCTTTCAGAATAATATTAAATATTAGAATACATAATTTTTGTATTTATAATATCCTTTTAATTATTTGCTCGGCTGACTCACCCTGAATTGAATATCCCTTATAATACTAATCATAGTATTAAGATAATTTTCAACAGGTGCGATCAGTACTTTACCGGTTCCCGTAAAAGTATTGACCAGGCCTTCCCCTGAAATTACCGAGGAAAAGATACCCTTTGAAACTCTTTTTACATTCAGGTCAACCCCCGAAGTTCTGGCCACGGCAAAACGACCATCTACGACCAGTTTTTCATTTCTCAATTCGATTTCTTCCAGTGGTCCTGCAGAAACCATAACAACTTTCCCTGTACCTGCTACAACAGTCTGGAACCATTTTTCACCCGAAAACATGGCACTGATCGCTTTATTGGTAAAGACTCCTATTTCTATACCCAATTCAGAAGCGTAATAAGCTCCCCGGTCTAGGATCCATTCATCATTCTGAAGATCGAGAATGGTAAACTCGCCAAAAGAGGGATTTAAAAAAACAGTACCTGTACCCTTGATTACCGGTTTTATAATCTTTTCACGGGTTACCATCGACTTAAAGAACTTACCTACACTTGGCATATTGGTTTCCAGTACAAGATCTCCTTTCATATAATGCAAGGCGCCAGCTTCATAACGAACAGCACTATTAATCAGTTCTACCTTAACCATGTTCAGACGTTCCCGGTTGACCACATCAAATTCTAACGATCCTACCGGTTGATTTACTACAGGAGTTACTATTTTTTGTTTAACAGGTGTTCCGCAGTTTCCGCAAAATGCTGCTCCTTCTTTTATTTCACTTCCGCAATTTGAACAATAAGCCATAATATTTTATTTTTTTAATTTACCTTTTAAATAATCTATAGAGATAAAACCTTTTGATTTAAAAAATACTTTTGCCTCAAAATATTCATTGGTTTTCAGATCGAGAATAACCCGTGTTTCATCACCTTTTTCATCATCTTCCGAGGGCATGTTAAAAATATAAAGACTTCCTCTTTTAACAGGTTTGAATTTATTCATATATAATACCTTTTCAGTTTTTTCATATTTACCGGATGGTGCACTAATTGCTCCTGAACTTAAAGTTCTATTGTAATCCTGGTTTAATTGATCTACCCCCTTTAACCATTCTTTCTTGTCTTTTTTATCAAGTTTATTTTGCTCCTGATCAACCTTCTCTTTTGCCCCTTCTTTCCAATCTGCTGCTTTGGTCTCTACCAAAACTTCAACTGTGGCAGTCTGCAAAGAATGCTCAAAAGATTTAGTTTCAAATACATCATATATACTTTTCCCATCAAGATATGTAACCTCCCATGGGCCGTTAACTAATTTATTATTTTGCAGTAAAATTGTAACTCCATCTGGGTTAGCTATAAATTTCTTTACAAAAACCGGTTCATCTTCATCAGGATCATCCTCAGGATCATAAATTTCAACTCTGTTGGGTTCTCCGGCCAATATAAACCCTATTATTGTAAAAGAAGTTTTAAGATAACCTCTGTCATTGAGCCTGCCTGTCCATTGTTTCTTATCAGCATCATCATTAAGTGGCCTTAAACAAACCTTATAATTGGCAAAGTCAGCTTCCTCATCTTCATCCAGATCTTCAGTAATGTTTAGGGGTACAACTGTATTCATTATTTTTTGCTGTTGCCGAATTTCTTTATTTAAAGCTTCTTTCATTTTATTTATACGATAATGATTTAAAGAAGCAAAAACAGGATAAAGTTTATCAATCAATCTTTGTTTCCCTTCTCCCTGAATTTTCAGGATATCGCCCGAATTTGGCCATGCTATATGTTTAAATCCAACGTCACCAGCCAATGCATTGAATTCTAAAGTATTTTCATGATTGGTACCAAGTCCCATTTTTTTAATAAATGAACTGGAATAAGCATCAATTTCCTTCATGATAAGATCACTGACGAGTTTAGGTTTATCAGGATATTTTCTTTCCAATTCAATAAAATAAGCCCGCCATTCTTTATTTGTTCTGTAATGTGGATTGTGATTCTCATTATAATAATCATACACCTTAAACAAGCTTTCATAACGTTCAGCCATTGCTGCATTGCCAAATTTTGTAAGTGAATAATCAATAAAATATACACCAACAAATGCCAGATTAAGAGATGTGCTGTTAATCTCTGCCACCATCTGGTTCATTAAATTTTTAGTAAGATTGATAGCTGCACTCTTCTGATCTCCACGGTGTAAATCATAAGTCAATTGTAGAGCACTAAAAATATAACCCATTCTTTTAAAGCCATCATTCATTCCGTCTATAAGTTTTGTAGATACTTTTCCACCAAGAGTAATCAAATTAATTGCAGCCCCACTCTGGCCGGAGAAAGTCCCCCAAAAATTCAGACCGGCACTGACTGCCTTCTCTCCAACACTCCTCTTAGGTGAATAAAACTCTTTTATTACAGCCAGATGCTCATCTTTCACATCATCATAATATCTTTCAGGAATATAAAAATCACTCACATAGGCTCTTCTCTTTTTTTTATTTTTTATTGTAAAGATTCCATATTTGCTCAGATGATCCGTCTCAATGATTACTTTTTTATTTTCTTTATCTATATCAAATATAACGGGCTCCCACTCATTAGTTTTTTCATTAAAATGTTGAGCCACTACACAATTCTCAATTGTACCATTTTTAATAAAACTTTTATCAAATGGTAAAGTAATTTTCATATAGTCGTTTAATTTTTTGGTTCCTTCTAATGAAATATCATAAGTAACGATTTTACATTCATTGTCAATTATATTCTCCGGAAGCCGTTTCACAGAAACTTTTTTTTCTTTATCAATATTAAACGCCCCAAAATCCAGTTTTACTTCTCCTAATACAGCAACCGGATTCTCAGCACTTACTGTTGATTTTTTATTTGAAACCGGCTTTTTATCCACAACTTTCATTTTTACTGAATTTTGTTGTGAAATTGTAGTTTCATTCAGATTTTCATTTGAAATAGTGTTCTCATCATCGGGTAGATTCCAGATAATTACCACACCAATAATCATTAAAATAAAAAGGATCAAGACAGTTCTTAGAAAAAATCGCAAACAGCCTCCTTTTTTCTTCTTCTTTACTTTTTGAGACTTGATATTTTGTGCATATCCGTCTGGTCTCGGACCGGAATCAATAATCTTTTTACCTTCTTTTGTATATTTCCCCTTTTTCATATTTTCCGGTGGAGTCTGAACTGGCTCTGCAACTTCTTTTTGAAGCGGTTTTACTTCCTCAGAAATCACTTTAGTTCCACAAACAGAACAAAATTTTTCATTCTTACCAATCTCACTTCCGCAATTTGAACAATAGGCCATATTATTTTATTTTTTTAATTTCCCAGATACCTTCAGCTGCTTCAAACATCTTTGATCCTATATAAAAAGTACCTTTTATATTTCTTTGTGTCAAAACCTTTCCTTCAAAACTAAAGGAACCACTTGCATCCGATAATTCAAAACTGATCTTCCCATCTTTAATTTTTGCCTTTCCTGTATAGGTTTGCCTTACCTCATCTCCTTCAATGGTAGCGGTATAGTTATATTTATTTCCTGAAGTATGTTTTAAAACCATCTTCATATATCGTTTTCTTCTTAAACCTTCAGGCTCTTCAAAAACTCCCTGTGCACCTGTAAGATTTCTTACCTTATCTTCTCCCATACCCACAGCCTTAAATACCATCGCCGCAGTTTTTGTCATGGAATCCTTAAATTTATTTTTAGTGATCTGGAAATACCCTTCCCAAGTTCCAGAGATAGCTTTAGACATATCTCCCTTATCAAGTTTAACTACTTTCTCTTTCTTTTTATAACCCAGTTTAACCAATTCTTTTCTGTACTTTTCCATACCTTTTTTTCTGTACCAGATCTGTATCAATCGGGCCACTCTTTTAGCAGAGATGATTCCGTTACTGTTTATTCCTGAGAAACCTATTTTTGACCCAGTGTCTTTCAGAATCATATCTTTTACCAGGAATAATCTTCTTAACATCTGATCAAATGAGGTTTGATCAGTATATCCAAAACTGCCTTTTGATAAAAGGTGAGCATTTTCAAACTCTCTAATCAATTTAATATTTTGCGCTTTATTCTTTTCTATAAGCCCTTCTTCTTTTTTTCTTTTGATAAATTCTTTTCTGAGATCTTCTTTAATCTGCCTTCTGATTTTGTTTAAAGCTGTGTATCCAAGTTTAGATATATCAATATTGTGCTTTATACCATAATCTCTGATACCAACTCGCAATATATAAGTCTGAAAACCTTTCATCTGATCC
Source organism: Flavobacteriaceae bacterium (assembly GCA_024762795.1). GTDB lineage: Bacteria > Bacteroidota > Bacteroidia > Flavobacteriales > Flavobacteriaceae > Namhaeicola. Next base: position 4,476 of record JANTGS010000064.1, read on the forward strand.
CACACAGCATTAAAATCACCTGCAGCAACTCTATAACCCCAAAAAGGAACATTACTTTTGGCTCCTTGCCTATAAACCTGATAAGCTGCTTCTAATTCCTGATCTTTCCATCTGTTGATCTGTTTTTGCGTTATCCTGGCAGCCTCCCTGAAAAGTCTGGTTACCGGATAGGTATTAATGATTTCCATAGAAAGTTCCTTGGCGGCTTTTTCGTAGTTACCTTCTGTTAAAGCCCGTGTTATATTGATTCCTGTATTGATCTTTGAAGCATGTTCAGTAACACCACCCAGCAGGGTTTTGGCCGCACTTTCATGATCCTTTACTACTTCAACAATCTTCTTACCCGCCAAGATGGCCAGATCCTGACCAAATTGTTCCATATTTTTATCATTATAACTTACCAACAATTTTGTGTAATCATCTTCATTCAATATCGATTCAACAATATCCTGAGTTAGATTCTTATTCTTTATCCCTAATTTATCCAGCAACACCTGCTTTACAATCTGCTCTGTCGCACGCTTCGTGGGTATGTTATTTGATTTTTGAGCCCATTGACTAACAGCCTCTTTTTCTGCAAAATCATTAATACGTTCTTCTTTAGTTGGTTTCGCAGTTGAGAACCGACTAAAATGGTAAGTATCAAATTCAATAAATTGATTGATTAGATCTGTACTGTCAGGTTTAAAATAGTCCCATTGCTTACCATTAAAGTAACTGATCCAAAAATCATCAGGATGTTCAATTTCAATATTTTCTGGTTTAAACAATTTTAACCTTACTCTTACAGGTTTTCTAAGTCGTTTTGATTTCTGATCTATTGAAATATTATATACCGGCCCTATTTTATCCGCTCTTTCTGATTTAAAGGCAGGAGCATCAGAAACTTCATTTATATCAATTTTAACATGGCTTTTATCAAAAGTTTTTTCAGGAATTGACAATTGAATATTGTTATCTTCCAAATTACCTATTTTAACTGATTTTACTCCAATCTCCTCTTTTATTTCTTGTCCCTTTTGAACAGTTGGAAGCTCATTGACAAGCCTATCCACTTCGCTGGAATCCGGTATCAATAGAATGATCACAAATCCAATGATTAAAATTCCCAAAAAAATAAGCAAGCCTTTTCCCAAGCAACCTAAACAGCCTCTCTTTTTTTTCTTTTTTACCAGTGTTTGAATATTCGGATTATTTTGTCCCGGACGCGGACCTGAATCAATAATCTTTCTACCTCCCTTGATTGATTTTACCTGTTCCGGTTTAACTGAGGGATCTGAAGGTGGAATTGGTGATGTTTCTTGTACAGAAATTTCTATTTGAAAGTTAAGTTTTGCTCCACAGGAAGGACAAAAATTTACATTGTCAGGTATTGAATTACCACATTCGGTACAATAAGGCATAGCATTTTATTTTTATTAGTCATCATCGTAATCATCATTATCTTTGTCAAGATCATCCCAATCATAGTTGACAGCTCTTTGCTTAGCACTCTTGATTTTTCCTTTTTTTGATTTTCGCCAAATGATCAATACAAAAATCAGAATAAATCCGGCACTAAAAAGCACATTAAATAGTTTCTCTTTAGCCTTAGAATCATTATTAAACCAGATTATAAAAGCAATAACACCAATCACAAGGAATACCAAAAGTATGATTTTGAATATTTTATATGATTTTGAGGATTTACTCTTAACCATACTACCCGAATAAGTTCCTGTAGATTCTAGCTTTTTGGGAGATGTTTTTTTCGATTTTGCTGAAGCTGGATTTTCCTTTAAGGAAGCACCACATTTTTCACAAAATGTTGAATCCGATGTATTGGAATATCCGCATGCTGCGCATAAGATATGTTCTTCCTGAGAATTTTGTTGAACTATTGCCCCACAATGAGGACAAAACTTATCCGAGGAGTCAATATTCTGATGACAGTTCGTACATTTGATCTGCGACATGATCAATTGGTTTTAAAACAATAATATCAAAATATTTCTTTAGAAGTAGTAGTTGTAATTGTAACAAATATAGCAAATTAATTCTATTTTCACCTCTTTTTATTGCCAAAAAATAAGCTCTTCAGAGTGTGAAAAAGAAGGGATTCTTCCAGTACCAGATCAGTCATCTTTTTTACCGAAAATTCGTTTAAAAAAGGATTTATTCTTTCTTTTTGCTTTTCGTTCAGCTTTTTTAGTCGCTTTTTCAGAAGTGGTTTCTGTCTTTTTAAAAATACTCTCAAAGAATTTTTCAAATTGCGAATCCTCAATATAGTCCTCACAATCTAAAGCATCGGCATATTCTTCCGGCAAAGGTTCAAACTCGGCTCCAAAAGCTCGTCTTAAAGTTTTATCTCTCTGAACACTCTGAAGTGTTCTCCCTACCAACGGTAGTGCAAGCCTGCTACCCGATCCATAGGCGCCTGTTCTGAAATGAATCCCCGGCATTGAGGCTCCAACCCGGGTTACCATTACCATAGAAGGATTGTAAGCTGCAAACCAGGCATCAGCGAAATCTTGTGAGGTCCCTGTTTTACCTGCCAGAGGTAATTTAATTCCGTAAGTATTTCTCAAAGCTGTACCGGTTCCTTCATTTACTGCTTTTTGAAGAATTTCATTGAGTAGCTGTGTGCTTATCTCTGTTAAAACGGGTTCAGACTCCTGTTTAAAATCATTTTTATAAATTACTTTCCCATCGGCAGTTTTGATCTGTGAGATCATTTGCGGATCAATTCTTTTTCCACCATTAGCAAATGCTGCATAGGCTACTGCCAGCTCAAAAATACTCGCATTCTCGCTTCCAAGTGCCACAGAAGGTTTGTCGCTTAATTCCTGACTAAAGCCAAGATCCTTCCAGGTCTTTTCAAGGTCTTTAAAAGGCGTTTGTAAAAACAGGTTTACCGTTGGAATATTCATCGATTTGGCCAACGCTGCAGCAACCGAGTATTTTCCACCGGTCTTTTTATCATAATTTTGAGGTGTCCAGTGATCAAAATCTGTAAGCACAATAGAATCGTTTTCAAGATACTGACAAGGCAACACACCATTTTCAAAAGCAGTTACGTATAAAACAGGCTTAAAAGTTGAGGCCACCTGTCTTTGTGCATAAACCTGATCGTAAGGATGTGTTCTGAAATCGATACCTCCAACCCAGGCCTTAATAGCTCCCTTTTCCGGATCCATTCCCAGAAAACCCGCATGTAAAAAGGTGAGATCATACTTCAGGCTGTCTCTAACCGAAATGGAATCCTTATAAAAACCATCCCAGGAAAAGAGTTCTCTATTCTTTTTAATATCAGCAATTTTGGTTAGTTTTAATCTTTTAAGTTCACGATCAACCATGGCAGAAAGTTCTTTTTTATATATGCCGGAGGCGTACTGCTTTCTTATAAGTTTTTGCATCTTCTTTAAATGACCGGCAAAAGCCCTGAGTACATTATTCTGCAATTGATCATTTAAAGTGGTTTCAATAATCAATCCGTCTTTATACATATCATAATGATCTCCTGTAGTTAGCTCAATTTCTTTTAAGATCTCTTTAACCTCTTTTTTAACATGAACGAGAAAATAATTTGCAACACCTTCTGAACCAAGATTGGAATAATTGAGCTTTAAAGGTAATTTTTCTATAGAATCAACCTGTTCACCGGTAAGGTATTCATATTTCTGCATCTGTTGCAATACTACATTTCTTCGCTGTAAAGCATGTTCCGGATAGATTCTGGGATTGTAATATGTATTGGCTTTCAGCATTCCTATCAGCACAGCAGATTCTTCTGTTTTCAGATCTTCAGCACTTTTATTGTAATATCTTCTTGCAGCAGCTTCTATACCAAAAACATTTTCACCAAAAGGTACTGTATTCAAATAGAGTGTAAGAATATCTTCTTTTGTATATATTTTCTCCAACCTGTTTGCCAGGATGATCTCTTTGATCTTATTCACTGGAAGTGTTAAGGGACCAAAAGTTTTTCTCCCATACATGTTTTTTGCCAACTGCTGTGTGATGGTACTTCCTCCTCCAGAACTCTTCTGTCTCAATAAAATAGATTTAATCAATACCCGGAACAGACTTCGGGTATCCACCCCTGAATGTTCAAAATAACGGGCATCCTCAGTAGCTACTAAAGCATTGATCAAACTTTTGGGAAACTCTTCAAAAGTGAGGTTTGTCCTGTTTTCTGCAAAAAATTTACCAATAATCACATCATCCTCAGAGATAACTAAAGATGCTGTTTCATTTTTAAAATCTTTGAGTTCATTTTCAGAATACAGATGTCCGAAAACGTCATAATAAATGGCCCCGAAAAAAAGCCCGAACAGCAAAATGAGCAGTGCAATTATTTTTAGTCCAAGAAGGAGTATTTTTTTAAGCATGTGCAAACTTATCCTCTAAAGCTAAAAGAATTCTGAAGAAATGAATTAATTTTTTCTGTCGAGCTGACGCTTGATCTTTTTAATGGCATTCTCAATGGGTTTATCGGGTTCAATCACATTGTAATCCCCCCAAAATTTCGGATCCTGGAAACCACTCACCTTATCATTAAGTATCACATTGGTACGCAATCGCTCCTTTCCTTTTAAAGAAAGTCCTTCAGTATTGTATTTCCAGTCGGTTACTGCCATTTCAATAGCCATATAATAATTTGAATTGAACCATTTTTTATCATAATCAATCTTAAAGGCCAATTCTATCCTGCTGTAATTAAGGAACCACTTGTTCCCCTTACGCCTGAAATCAACAAAATAGTTGGCCTGAAAAGGTTCAACACTGGCCCCCTTGGGTTTTTTCTTTACAAAATATTTTCCGGCAAGTTTTTTATTCTCCAGATTCAGACTAATCACAGCCTTGCTAAGAGCAAAGGTATTGACATCAATATAAAGTTTCCCGTAATATAAGGGCTCTTCAATTGAACTGTATTGCTTAAAACCTATTACATAAGTCGGCCTGTTATCAACCAGTAACATTTTTTCGAAAGTAAACCTATATGTATTGAAAATATCTTTTGAAAAGAGAATATTCTGATTCTTCATCAAATCAAAACTAAGGGTATTGTAGGGTCCGCCCTGTAATTTTATCAATAATGTATCCAGACGTTTGTAATCGGAGCTTTTTCTAGCCTTATAAATCTTAACATAATCATTTCCTGTTGAATTGTAAGAAGTTTTATAAATCTCAATAACAGCCTCTGATAAAGAAGCGTAACGTTTTTTTCCTTTCTTAATGGTTTCGCGGTAAAAGGCTGTCATGATTGAAGGATCTGCCAGGTAATTCCTCCCTTTATTACTGATTACTTTTTTAATGATCTCATCAGGATCCTTTACCGTTAAATTAACCTCAGGAAGTTTAACGATTGATTCATCCAGTTTAAAAACATTCTTTTTCTCAGAAAAATCCTTTAAAGGAATCACCTTATTGTAATACCCTAAATAAGTAATAGTTACATCACTATTCATTTGATCTTCAGGAACCTTTAACAGGAAACCACCATCCGTATTGGTAACTGTGGAAATATTGGTCCCATCAACACTAATCGATGCATATTCCAGAGGTTTTCTAGTTTTACTATCTACCACCACCCCTTTGAAAGAATGATATTGTTGCGAATTATTTTCCTGAGCCGTAGTACCAGGGATCAGCTGAAAGTAACCAATAAATAATAATAAATATAATGTACCCCTTAAAAGGGCGTGTTCGTTAAATGAAATTTTTCTCATCATAAGTATTTTTTTCAAAGTACAATTTACAAATTTTAAAAGATTCTGTAAAGAATTTTAACTTTTTAATAGGAAATTCAAATTTTAAGGGAGGTTGCTTAATCAATCTTATGAATAATCGGGTTAAAGGCTTTTGAAGCGATCAGAACCTTATCACAAATACTTAGTTTTTTTCCTTCATCTTCATCGGCTACAACCTTAATGATCTCTTTTCCTATCAAAACAGTAATGATAAAAATAAAATCCTGCCGTTTGATGGTGAGAATCTCACCCACAAACTGAAACTTCCCACTGATATTGTGATTTGTAAGTACTTCGGCAGGTATCCCCTGACGGATAATCATACCGCGATCGAGCTCAATCAGATAATCGGACATTTTAATAATCTCAGAGATATCATGACTGATCAGGATGGTAGTCAGGTCAAATTCCTTATGCACCTGTAGAATATAAACCTGAAGCTTATTTCTTATCTCATAATCCAGGGCTGAGAGCGGTTCATCCAGCATCAGGATTTCGGGTTTTTGCACCAGAGCTCTAGCCAGTGCCACCCTTTGTTTTTGCCCGCCTGAAAGGGTATCAGGTTTCCTGTTTTGCAGATCACCAAGATCAACAATATCGATCAGATCCTTTATAAACAAATCATCACTTTGCTTCCCCCGGGCGAACCTTAGATTTTCCAGAACGGTCATGTTTGGAAAAAGAGCATATTCCTGAAATACAAAGCCTATTTTTCTTCGCTGTGGCGGAAGATTAATCTTTTTTTCGGTATCCAGCCAGACAAATTCATCTACATCAATCCTTCCCTTATCAGGATCGAGCAATCCGGCGATCATCCTGAAGATACTTGTTTTGCCGGCTCCTGACTTACCATAAAGTGTAATCAGTTCTCCTCGGCGAATCTTAAACTCAACATCGAGATAGAGATCTCCCGTAGCTGCCTTTAAGCTTTTTTGCAGTTGAACATCTATCATTGCCAGAATTTTTTAATAAAACCCCCATTTACAGCATATACAAAAAGTAAGATCACAAAAGTGATAGAAAAAAGGATCAGTGAATAAGTATTGGCGGCAACATAATTTAACGATTCCACCTCATCATAAATGGCTATGGAAGCTACCTTTGTCTTTCCGGAAATATTCCCTCCAATCATTAAAACTACACCAAACTCACCTATGGTATGAGCAAAAGCCAGAATAATTCCGGTAAGTAAAGAAGGTTTAATATTGGGTAAAAGGATCCTAAACAAAGTAGTGGTTTTTGATTTTCCCATCACGTAAGCAGCATCCTTTAAAGAAGATGACAGGTTAGAAAACCCCGATTGGATAGGGTGCACCATAAAAGGCAAACTGTAGATCACAGAAGCCAGAATAAGGCCCTCAAATGAAAAGACCAGGCGCAAACCGAGCCATTTATCCAAAAAGCCTCCAAAAGCATTTGAAGGACTAAAGGCAATAAGCATATAAAATCCTAAAACCGTGGGAGGCAAAACCAAAGGCATACTCACCAGAGTTTCCATAACGGGTTTTAATCTCGATTTACTGTAAGCCAGCCAGTAAGCAACGGGGACAGAAATAAACAACAGCAGAACTGTGGTAATAAAGGCCAGTTTAAAAGTTAAAATTAAGGGCGTCCAGTCCATTATTCCGACAGCATTATTTCGTTAGTTTTTACCATAGCCACAATATTTTTTCCCAGATGCAGATCCAGTTGTTTAACTGCATTGGTTGTAATAATGGAAGTGATATTTCCCACAGGGGTTTTTACTACCAGTTTACTCAAAAGTTTATCCGATTCAACTTTTACAATCTTTCCCGGCATTTTATTCTGTAAACTGATGGAACAATCTGGACCGTTGGCTAAAATTACCTCATTCTCTTTAAAAATAATCTTTACCGGATTTTCAGGCTTAAGATAAGCTGCGGTTTCCTGGGTGTCAATTACAATAGAAGTAAATTTCAAACCTGTTGAGACCATTCTTACCAAAGACAATTCTCCGTTTGATTCTACCGAAACTATTTTACCATTGATTGTATTCATCACTTTTTTACTGAAAATCCAAATTTATCTAAAATATCCCGATTTAAAGCCTTTCAGATAAAAATATCTTGAGAAGATCTTAATTGAAATGAACTATTAAAAACCGGGTGTTGTATTGACAATCCTGTGAATTCAAAGGAAAGGTATCCTGTTTAGCCCGTCCGAAATTTGGTCTTGCTGATTATCTTATACTCTTTTTTGAATCTCTCATTGTAAAAAGACCGGATTGATCCTGATCAGTAAAGTGATGAGTAAATACTTAGCCAAAATATCTATTTTTTATTTTAAAACCGGATTAACTTTTTGAGATGAATTAACACTGTAGCCAAATGTATTCAATATCTTTCCTGCTTTTTCAGAGATAAGAAAATCTCTGAATTTCTTAGCCTCTTCCAGATGATCTTTTCTATTGTTAAGCACTATAAACCCTTGTGCAATAGGATTGTATAAACTACTGTCGATCTCTATCCAGTGGCCTTTATCTTTGATTCCGGGCGACATGATCACCGATTTTGCTGTAAAGCCAACCTCCGCTACTCCGGAAAGAATAAACTGATTGACCTGTGAGACACTTTCGCCATAAACAAATTTATCTTTAAGCTCTGAAAAAATCTTTTTATTTTTCAGCACCTCCATGGCCGCAGTTCCATATGGTGCCGTTTTAGGATTTCCCAAAGCAATATGATTTATTTCTTCTCTGTTCAGATTATTCAGATCGGGAAAAAGATCTTTTTTCATAGAAAGCAGGATCAATTTGCCATAAGCATAAACTATCGCCTTTTCATCGGAATATCCGGTGCGGTATAATTCTTCAGGATAAAGAGTATTCGCCGAAACAAAAACATCAAAGGGAGCATGCCCTCTGATCTGTGCAGTAAGTTTCCCCGAGGATCCCACAATCATTTCACATTCAATGTCCTGCTCTTTTTCAAATGAATTAACGATCTCCTTCATAGCCAATTTCATATTGGCAGAAGTAGCAATGGTTAATCTGGATTTTTGTGAATGCTTACAAGAAATTACAGAAGTGAAAAATACAAAAGAAAAAAGGAGAACAAAATACTTAAATCCTCTATGAAAAAAATGACAGAACTCTTTTTTCATCAATCAATCTGCTTTTTAATAAAATCAGAAATGATCTTTACCAGATCTTTGTGCAAAGTAAGGTCCGGCTGACTGTAGGTTTGTAAATTTTTTGTTCTGTCAGCTTCGGCTTCTTTAAAAATATGATTCATTCCTTCAATCACTTTTAATTCAGCTTTAGAATTGGCTTTTTTTAAGTTTTCAGCATCTTTAAGCGACACCTGAATATCTGTTGTTCCCTGAACGATCAATACCGGAATTTCTAATTTGGCTATCTCTTTACGGGGATCGTATTTAAACCAGGAAATAATATAAGGCTGTATGCTCGGGCGGAATAAACTGGCAAGCATCTGAGGAACCTCTTTTACGGTTTTTCCCTGTTCCAGACTATCCAGAATGGGAAAAGCGGCATCGGTAACCACTGCGGGCTGACTTTTTAACTGTTCTCTGATCACATCGCCGGCGGGCATACCTGCACCGGCAATTGAAACGTATTTATCCGCCCCTGCTTTTTTGGCTGCGATCATACCAATCAATGAGCCTTCGCTATGCCCAATAACGATCACCTCTTTAAATCTTTTGTCCTTTTTTAGCAAATTGACCCATTCCTCAGCATCCTGCACATAATTCTCAAAACGTAGATCCTCTTCTTTTAAACCTGCCTTCGTGCTGGATGCGATTCCTCTTTTATCATACCGCAAACTTGCAATTCCGTTTTTGGCCAGCCCTTCTGCCAGCATTTTTAACGAATTATTCTTCATATAGGGATTGTTTCCATCCCTGTCAGTTGGTCCGGACCCGGCAATGATCAATGCCAAAGGAAGGCCTTTTTTATTTTCCGGAATTAATAACGACCCATTAAT
>JANTGS010000065.1 GCA_024762795.1 Flavobacteriaceae bacterium
GCGGTCTATTGTAGGAGTTTTCCGAGTAGAATTCATTAATTAAATTTTGCTTTTAATCTTTTTCTGTTAAATTTTTCCATTAATTTTAAAGGGAGAATAAGATATGAACTCCTTTTTTGTAACACTGAACATTTTTTGTCGTATCTAAATTAGAAGCAGATGATTCATGAATAAAATAAAAAATTTGCAAGCGGATCTGATCTTAAAATGCAAACAGAACGATCCCAAGGCTCAAATGGAAATTTACGACAGATATTGTAATGCAATGTTTTATACAGCTTATAATTTTGTTAAAAAAGAAGATGTGGCCCAGGATATTATGCAGGAAGCATTTATAAAGGCCTTTAAGAATATTGAGCATTTTAAAGAGGATGGAACCTTTGGTTCCTGGTTAAAACGGATTGTTGTTAACGGGGCACTCGACTGGCTCAAAAAGAGAAAGATTGAAATGGTCCGGATTGATGAAAAGGATTTTGAGATGGAAGAAGAGGAAAATGACGACTGGAAGGTACAAGAAAAAGTATCGGTTAAGCGGGTTTATGAATGTATCGAATTGCTTCCCGATAAATATAAAAATGTATTGAAATTATTCCTTCTGGAAGGATATGATCATAAAGAGATCTCTCAGATACTGCAGATCACAGAGGTTTCATCACGTTCTCAGCTTTTACGCGGAAAGAACAAATTAAAAGAATTGATAAAAACAGAATCAGATGGGAAAAGATATCAGAGAAATGTTTAGAGAAGAAGAAAAAAAGGTTTTCCTGCCTAAGGATCACCGAAAAGAATTTAAGAAAAAACTGATGAAGGAACTTCATCAAAAACATTATAATGAGTTCTATGCAATAAAGATAGCTGTAGCTGTTTTATTGATTTTCAGTCTTGGATTTTGGGGTTTTCAATATACCAGCCGGGGTGAAAAAGGGCAGGGTATGGTACAAAGCCAATCTAAAAAAGATCCGAATGTATCATCGATAGCAGACATATCTCCTGATTTAAAAAGAGTTGAAGATTTTTATAGTGTAAGGATCAACTATCAACTTTCTAAGATTAGAATTACAGATGAAAATAAAGAATTGTTAAAGATCTATTTTTCTCAGATAAGTGAGCTGCAAAAAGAATATGACGATCTTAATAAACAGCTGGGTAATGAGGAGATAAGCGAAAAAGTTATCGATGCTATTATTGAAAATTTACAGTTAAGACTCGAATTATTACTCAGTTTAAAAAAGAAATTAAAAATTTTAGAAAATTTAAAAGTAAAACAAAATGGAAGTAAGAGTATATAATATAATAATTTGGATACTGATACTAAGTACAGGGTGGGCCTATGGTCAAAATCAAACTAAAAAGGTTGAAGAAAGTTTTAAGGTAAATAAAAACGTTCTGGTAGAAGTTAATACACAAAAATCTGATATAACTGTTGAGATCTGGAATAAAAATATGGTTTCTGTAGAAGGAACTATAGAGATACAGGGGGTATCGCAAAAAGAGGCCTCAAAATATTTTAAAGCCTGGGATTTTGAGGCATTGGGAAATAAAAATAAGGTAGTAATTACTTCTAAAGCCTCAATGGATTATTTTACTCATCTTGCTGTTTTTGATGATATGAATTTTGATTTTGATTTTGATTCGATCAGTTATGAGGGAGATATCTTTGATGGTGACTATTTCTCAGAATTGCAACCCCTAAATCAAAATATTACCATGCCTCCCATGCCTCCTATGCCTGCCATGCCGGCTGATGTAGCAGAATCTTTTTCAAAAATAGAATTTGATTATAATGCTTATTTAGAGGATAAAGAAGCTTATATGGAGAAATTTAAAAAGAAACAGAAACAGTGGGAAAAAGAATATGAAGAAAAAATGAAACCTCAGTTAAAAGCTTATGAAGAGCAGATTAAGCAGTGGGAAAAAGAAGTTGCCCCTCAAATGAAGGCTTATGAAAAACAAATAGAAGCTCACTCAAAGGAAATTGAGGAAAAAATGAGAATGATCGAGAAGGATATGAGTAAAAAATATCAAAAAAAGATGCTTGAAAATCATGAGAAGGTTCCGAATATATCTAATGTAAAAACAAAATTCTTGATCAAAGTACCTAAATATGCTGTTTTAAAAATTAATAATCATCATGGAACTACCACAATCCCCGATGAATTAAGAACCTTAAACAAGCATTGATCTTCTTTAGAAATAGTGGCACTAATCGTGTATTAATCAAATATCAGGTTGGTTAAAATCTTTTAAGGGAAGTAAGATCACTTATTTTTTAGGATGCCTTGCTATATTCAATTCTGAGTTACATAAAATGTAAAATATAAGATGCCTTAGATTGCTATTAAGTTATTATCTTTGTAGGCTGTTTAAAAATTCAAAGAAAAATACATATCATGCAGGTACTTAACATTTACAATTCATTGACCAATAAAAAGGAAGTGTTTAAACCTCTTCAGGAGGGTTATGTGGGTATGTATGTTTGCGGTCCTACGGTTTACAGCAATGTCCATTTGGGTAATGTGAGAACTTTTATTTCTTTTGACCTTATTTACAGATATTTTCTGCATCTGGGTTATAAAGTGCGTTATGTACGGAATATTACTGATGCCGGCCATTTAACCGATGATACCGCTGAGGATAAGATCTCAACAAAAGCGCGTCTTGAAAAGCTGGAACCTATGGAGATCGTTCAGAAGTATACCATAGATTTCCATCATATTCTCGAAAAATTCAATGCCTTACCACCGAGTATTGAACCGACGGCTACGGGACATCTGATCGAGCAAATTGAGGCTGTACAAACTATTTTAGATAACGGACTGGCTTATGAGGTGAATGGTTCTGTTTATTTTGATGTGCTTAAATACAATGAAAAGGAAAATTACGGAATTCTCTCTAAGAGAAAGATAGAAGAATCTATTGAAAATACCAGAGATCTTGATGGCCAGAGTGATAAAAAGAATCCGCAGGATTTTGCTTTATGGAAAAGGGCTGAGCCGGAGCATATCCAAAGGTGGAATTCCCCCTGGGGAGCAGGATTTCCGGGATGGCATTTGGAATGTACTGTAATGAGCACTAAATATCTGGGAGAACAATTTGATATTCACGGTGGTGGAATGGATCTTAAATTTCCACATCACGAATGTGAGATTGCCCAGGCACAGGCCTGCTACCACAAAGCGCCTGTAAATTACTGGATGCATGGAAATATGCTGACATTTAATGGTAGAAAAATGTCAAAATCCACAGGAAATAATATCCTGCCGGAAGAGATCTTTACCGGTGAGAGCAAATTTCTTAGCAAAGCCTACTCGGCCGGTGTGGTAAGATTTTTTATGATGCAGGCACATTATCGCAGTATTCTCGATTTCTCTGATGAAGCGGTTCTTGCAGCAGAAAAAGGCTATAATCGTTTGATGGAAGCTGTTGAAATCTTACAGGGATTAGAACCGGGAAAAACCTCAACATATGAGGTTTCTGAGTGGAAAGAGAAATGCTATGATGCGATGAATGATGATTTTAACAGTCCGGTGCTTATTGCACATCTTTTTGAAGCTGTTAAACAGATCAACTTGATGAAAGTTGGAAAAGCAAGTCTTGCTGATGCAGATCTGAAGTCCTTAAAAGAAACACTCTATGCTTTTGTTTTTGATGTACTCGGACTCGAAGACAAAGCAAAATCTGAAGGAGATTCCAATAAGTTGTCAGGTATTGTAAATATGATGATTGAACTAAGAAATGAGGCAAGAGCCAATAAAGATTGGGCCTTATCCGATAAGATCAGAGATGATCTGCAAAAGCTGGGAGTTCAGTTAAAAGATGGTAAAGAAGGAACTACCTTTACATTGAATTAAACTATTATATTGTGAAAATAGTCAGGAAAATATTAACCTTTCCTTTTATTGTGTTGGTGCGTTTTTATCAGGTGGCTATATCTCCTTATACGCCAAGCAGTTGTCGTTATACGCCAACTTGTTCGCATTATACTGTGGAAGCCTTACAAAAACACGGCCTTTTTAGGGGCGGATGGTTGTCGGTTAAAAGAATTGCCAGCTGCAATCCGTGGGGAGGAAGTGGTTATGATCCTGTTCCGGAAAAAATAGAGAAAAAGAAAAAGTAATTTGCTTATTTTCTCGCTTATTTTATATCTTAAATCATTTTTTCACGCAAAGACCACATAGAGAAGTCTAACTACTCATTACTTAGTACTTTGTATAAATACTTCAACATTCGATCTTTAATTAAGTTCACGATACTCTTCCATGTAAAATTTTGAATTTAAATCTTAAATTTTACCCCTTAATTATTAAGTTTGCAGGGTTTTTTAACTGACTTTTATGAAAGAATTAAATGATTTTATTTGGGAAACTCATGGAGTTCATACCGGTACGGAATCCGATCATGTAAAACATGGGATTGATAAACTAGAAGATGTTGTAGAAAAGGCCATTGTTGCCGGACATCATAATGTTACATTTATTATTCATTCCCCACGTTTAACGAGTTTTCGATATAAAGCTGAAAAAGATACCAATCTTAAGTTTATCAGAGGTAATCGTTCTTACATCAATTATCCCAAGAGAATTGCCGGCTTAAAGAAGAAATATAGTGATCAGATCAATATAAAATTCGGTGTTGAACTGGAATGGATGGGACCCGACCTTGGGTTACAATGGAGTCGATCTAAGATCTTTCAGGCCGAAGATGCCGATTTTGTAATCGGGTCGGTACATTTTGCTCCGGAAGGTTTACCTTATGACGGAAGTATTGAGGAGGCACATGAACTGCTTCAGATGCGTGGAAGTCTCGATGCTTATTGGAACGGTTATATAGAAGAGATGATGGAAATGATCGAGAGTTTTGGCAATATGATCCAGGTAATTGGTCATATTGATCTGCCCAAGCTCAATATGGAAGTCCCTGAGGCCATTAAAAACTTTGAAACGAGTGATGCACCTCTGGCTATCAAATTCAGAACACTTTTAGAAATGATCGCCGATCATAATCTGTCACTCGATGTAAACATGGCCGGAAAGGTGAAAGGATGTGGTATTTATCCCTCTCAAAACATCCTGAGAAGAGCCTATCAGTTAAAGATTCCGGTGGCTTTAGGAACTGATACACATCACATCAAACTTTACGGACTTAATTTTAAAGAAAGTCTGGCATATATAAAAGAAGCCGGATATCAGCAATATGTAAGTTATTCAAGACTTATTCCTGAAAAGAGAACCATTTATAACGATCATGATCTAAAGATCAAATATACCATTCTTAACAAGGGGATCGAATTACTGAATCAGCGTTTTGACGATGAGTACAGAAAGGTCATTCCTCAGTTCTCTTTTGGAGGTAGTTTTTCTGAATTCCTGAAAATTTATAAAGATGCAACCGGAATGGGAGCATACAATGCCATGCGGATCAGGAAGAATAACAGGTCGATCACGATCAGTAATGAGGTGCCTGAAAATACCATGAAAAATGTAAAAGGATTGTTCTCTGTGCATAAAGATACCCCAGGAGTCTTGTCTTCGATCTTTAATACGCTTGCTTCTGAAGGGATCAATGTGGAAACTGCCCGGTTAAAATCTAAGAACGACGGAACTGCGGTGGCCTTTATTACGGTTTCTGAAGATAACGGCCGCATTGAAAGTGCCATAGATTTTATCAAAGGGACTGACAGAGATATCTTTATTGATATTACTTACCAAAAGATGAAACGCTTGCCGGTATATGTAAAAAAAGGAATCTTTTTATACGAGATGGATGGTGTCCGGATGAATTTACCCTTGCATCATAATTTAATCCTGACCCGGCATCACAATGCCCCTGGGGTTCTTTTGATCCTTTTATCAGCTCTGGCCTCCAAAAATATCAATATCATTGATATGCGACTCGGAAAACGGAACAAGATAGGCTATTCAGCCCTTGCTGTGGATGGCGATGTTGGGGTCATCAGAAATTTGCTTAATAAGCTGGGGGATCAATATTATGAAGCCAATCTGATCGAGTTTCATAGTATCTGACCGTAAACTTCGGTTTTTCGAAAGATTTAGATCATTTTTGAATGAGAAAAAAAGAGACCATTGACGGTCTCTTTTTTTTGATTATTTGTTATTAAATGATTTGTCGGGATAAGCCGGAGGCTGAGGTACTTTTCGAGGATCTTTGTCAATTTCCTTTAGTAATAACTCTATAGCCTTTTCCAGTTGTGCATCTTTTCCATTAAAGGTTTCGTGCGGTAGATTATCTACAACAATATCAGGTTCAAAACCATGTCCCTCAATAATCCATTTACCGTCAGCACTGTAAACGCCCATCATTGGAGCTCTTGCCAGTCCACCGTCGGTTAAACGGTTTACACTGCTCAGCCAAACTTCACCCCCCCAGGTTCTCATACCAATCGTTGTACCCAAACCGAGTCTTTTAAATCCTTCGGCGAAAGCCTCACCATCGGAAGCGGTAAACTGATCTACCAGAATAACTATATGACCTCTAAAGGCATAAGGCATGTTCCAGTAAGGTTTACCCGATCTTGATTTCCAGTACATCCAGGCTTTTCTCAGAAGTTTTTCAAGAATAAAACTGTCAATATTCCCACCACGGTTATGTCTTACGTCAATGATCAGTCCCGGACGATCAAATACCGGATAAAATTCTTTATACCACTGGTTGATATCATTGCTTCCCATGGCCTGCAGGTGTAGATATCCAATTTTATTCTCCGATCTTTTTTCAACTTCAAGCCTGCGAGAATATTCCCAGTCGCGGTACCGTAAACCATAAATCTTTCCTGCCGGTTTTACAATCGCTTCCTTTTTAATATTTCCGCGTTGGTATGTGATTCTCACCTGTTTACCCGTCTGGTTTCTGATCAACTCACCGATATCTGTAGCCGAAAGACTTGGTTTTCCATTGATATGGGTTATGATATCTCCATTTTGGATGTCCAGATAAGGATCATCAAGAGGTGAACGTTCATTGGGATAATCGGGATCAGCTTTATAAATATGATCAATTCTAAAGCCGCCTTTGGCATTATCTCTGCTAAATCTTGCACCGAGACTGGCTATAGAAATGTTTTCCGGCCCTTTGCGTTCATCACCTCCGCGAACACTGGTATGCAAAACAGAAAGCTCTCCAACATATCTGCCGATCAGATCCGAGAGTTCATTCCTGGTGGTTACTCGGTCAACCAGCGGCAGGTATTTTTGATACATTGCCTCCCAGTTTACCCCATGCATATTCTTATCGTAAAAATAATCTCTTTCCATACGCCAGGCATCCTTAAAGATCTGTTTCCAGTCTTCTCTTGGGGTGATTGAGAATTTCCAGCCTCTCAGATCGATCTTATTCTTTGACAGATCACTTACTTTTGAAATCCCCGCATCGATCATATAAAAATTACTTTTTTTTCTGATGAGCATCTTTTTTTGATCTCCTGTTAATTCAAAACTTCTAATATCCTCTATCATGGTTTCCAGTTTTGGATCTTTAGGGGTGATCTTTACAAATTTAAGATGACTTTTTGCCCCAACTCCGGTTTCTCTTGAGATCAGATAAAGTGCTTTTCCGGTTACTTCAAGTGCGCTGTAGTTTCCCGGTTTTACAGGTACTTCAGCAATACGCTGTGTAATTTTGTCTTTATCGATTATTACTTTTACCGAAGCTTTTGTATCTTCTTTTTCATCCTTTTTTACATCAGTATACAACTCATCATTATTTTTAAATGGAGATCTTGTATTTTTTTGAAGTGCGATATAAAAGATTTTTTCACTCGCATCAAAATAAGGTTCCGGCTGGCGGGTTCCCCAGGGGCTGCCTACCAGGCTTGTAAAATTCCTGTCGGATAAAAAGTAGATAAATTTTCCGTCAGGACTCCATTTCGGATCGGTACTGTTGGCCCGGTCGGTGGTCAGGGGAAAAAGATCACCGGTGCTAAGATTGTAGATTTGTATCTGGGCCATACTGTTTCCGGCATTTTGAACAAAGGCAAGCCACTTGCTGTCTCGCGACCAGGAAAAGGATCCGATGCCTTCCTCATTTGAGGAGATCTTTTTGCTGACTCCCGTTGAAAGATTAAGGATATACATATCGGCAGCCAGATCATCATAAGCCAGCCACTTACCATCCGGAGAAGGTACTCCGCCATATCTCAGGATCTTACCGTCATGGGTTATTGTTTTAGGAGTTCCAATACCATTGGCGGACATCTTAACAAATTCAAATTCCCCGCTTTCATCTGACAGGCTCATAAGATTCTTTCCGTCAGATGAAAAAACAGCATCTCTTAAACGTACATTTTTCTGGTCGGTGAAAGAAACAAATCTTCCCGATTTAACCGGTGCAACAAAAACACGACCTCTTGAAGTGATCACTATACGCTCTCCTTTTTTATCCGGAACGGCTGAGGTTATATATTCTGTGGGATTATCAACCCATTTTTCTCTGAGTTGATCGAGATCGGATACCAATCGGATGTCGATCTTTTTTGATAAATTATTCGGGATGTTAAAATTCCATATATCGGCTCCATGCTGATAAACTATATTTCCCTTATGAAGCTTTGCATAACGTACATCAAATTTTTTATGTTGGGTATGCTGTTTCAGATCGTTTCCATTCTCATCCATCGACCAGATATTCATAATTCCATCGCGATCGGTAATAAAATAGATCCTGTTACTATACCACATCGGATGATGGCTTTCCCCGGCATATCCTTTCGTAAGCTTAACAGCCTCTTTAGAACCTTCGGTGAATTTCCAGATCTGCCGCGCTGTCCCCCCTTTATATCTTTTGGTAACATTTCCATGATAGGAAGGGCGAACAAAATACACTGTTTTTCCGGATTTATCGTAGGAGGCTTCACTGGCCTGACTTAAAGGGATTCTAGTTTTTTGTTTTGCTTTGGTATCGATTGCCACGATTTGTCTGTCGGGTAATGTAGCAAAAGCCTGTGTGTCATAAATGATCTTACCATCAGGGGTCCAGCAATTGGCAATGGAAAAATCGCTTTCATAGGTCCATCTTTGAGGTAATCCACCGTTGATGGGCATTGTATAAATTTCTGTAGGGCCTTCATAACTCGCTGAGAAAGCAATAGTTTTCCCGTCCGGTGAGATAACCGGGAACATTTCATCTTTGGGGTAGGTAGTCAGTCTTTGTGCGAGTCCGCCGGAAAGTGGAACTTTCCAAAGATCTCCTTCAGCAGCAAAAACGATGGTATTTCCATGGATATCCGGATATCTGTAATAGCCTTCAAAGCCCTGAGCATAGGTTTTAAAAGAAAAAGAAAAGAACAAAAGAAATAAGCCGATTAAATATTTTTTGAGTTTATGAGAATGGGTCATGATCCGGAAGTTTAAATGTTTGAGATAAAGATATCAATTTTATGTAAAAAAACAGAATAATACTTACGGGTTCGTTGGGGAAGATCATCAGTTGTTTTTCCTCGGATGGTATTTTTCAACCACTTCTTTTAGAAAGCTTTTGTCCAGATGCATATAGATCTCTGTGGTGGTAATACTCTCGTGTCCGAGCATTTGTTGTATAGCCCTGAGATCGGCTCCATTCTCAAGCAGATGTGTGGCAAAGGAATGGCGAAAAGTGTGCGGACTAACATTCTTATGGATACCGGCCTTATTTACCAGATCTTTGATCACCATAAAGATCATATTCCGGCTGATGTTTTTACCTCTGCGATTCAGGAACAGCGTATCTTCAAATCTTTTTTGTACTTTGATCTTTGAACGGATATGATCGATATAAAGATTGATAAATTTGATAGTTTCCTCATTTATCGGTACATAGCGCTGTTTATTTCCTTTTCCGATAACCCGTATAAAACCTTCGTCAAAGAAAAGATCAGAGATATTGAGTCCGGTGAGTTCTGAGATCCTGAGTCCGCAACTGTACAGGGTTTCTAAAATGGTTCGGTTGCGCTCTCCTTCAGGAGTGCTCAGGTCGATCTGGGCAATGATCTGATCGATCTCCTGAGTTGATAGGGTATCAGGTAGTTTTCTACCTATTTTCGGACTCTCAATCAGATCGGTAGGATTGGTTTTTCTGTAATTTTCAAAGATCATGTAGCTGAAAAAATTGCGGAGTCCCGAGATCAACCGGGCCTGACTTCTTGCATTGATCTTTTTAGAGGCATCGTAAATAAACTCCTGTACAGTAAGGTCATCTATCTCAAAAGGAGAGATCGGGATCTTATGCTCTTCCAGATAAGAATAAAGTTTTTTAACATCACGGATATAACTTTCGATAGAATTTTTGGCTAAACCTTTTTCGATCTTTAAAAACACCTGATAATCTGTAATTGCCTGTGCCCAGTTCATAATGTAAATGTATTTAAAATTATCTTTCAAACAATTAATTTCTTATTTTTGAGCCTTAATAAATAAGATATGAAGATCATCATCATCAACGGCCCTAATCTGAATCTTTTAGGAAAAAGGGAACCGGGCGTTTACGGAAATATGACATTTGAAGAATTCTTTAACGAACTGGAAACCAAATATCCTGATATAGAATTGTTTCAGTATCAGTCAAATATTGAAGGGGAGTTGATCGATAAGATCCAGGAAACCGGATTTGAATTTGATGGCATTATCCTTAATGCAGCTGCTTATACCCATACCTCGGTTGGTATTGGCGATGCTGTAAAAGCTGTAAAAACACCTGTGGTGGAGGTGCATATCTCAAATGTTTATCAACGGGAAGAATTCAGGCATAAGTCTTTTATTTCTCCCAACGCAAAAGGAGTTATTGTAGGTTTTGGGTTAAAAGGCTATGAACTGGCCTTGTTATCATTTTTTTAAAAATTTAAAATAATTCTAATATTTATCAGTAATAATCATTTTACTTTTGATTATTTTTACAACCTTAATTTAACAAATATGATTTTAGTAGCAGACAGCGGTTCAACAAAGACCAACTGGATCGCCATTGACGAGAGTGGTGAAAATATTTTTACGATTGATACCAAAGGACTAAATCCTGCCGTACTCCCCAAAAAGACCATTTATAACCGTGTTGTAAAAAATGAAGATCTTAATAAGATAAAAAAACAGATAAAAAAGATCTTCTTTTATGGTGCCGGTTGTGGTACCGAAACAGCCAAAGGGTATCTAAAAGAAGTTTTTGGAGATATTTTTAGTAATGCTGATATAGAAATTTATGAAGATACCATAGCTGCTGTAAAGTCCTTGCAAACCAATGATCCGGCTATTGTGTGTATTCTCGGAACCGGTTCCAATTGCAGTTATTTTGATGGCAAACGTACACATCAGAAGATCGTTTCACTGGGGTATATCATTATGGATGATGCCAGCGGAAATTATTACGGAAAACAGTTGCTTAGAGATTATTATTACAACAAGATGCCAAAGGATTATGCGGAAGAAATGGGGAAAGCCTATGATCTTAGTCCTGATATTGTTAAGGAGAATTTGTATAAAAAAGACAATCCCAATACCTATCTGGCTCAAATCGGACGTTTTCTGATCGAAAATAAAAAAAATGATTATGCTCAAAAAGTGATCAAAATCGGTTTAAGATCGTTTATCGAAAATCAGATACTTCAATTTGATGAAAGCGCTTCTGTTCCTGTACATTTTGTTGGGTCTATAGCACATTTCTTAAGTGATGAGATCAAAGAAGTATTTGAAGAATACAATTTAAAATTAGGAAAGATCGTTCGTCACCCTATCGTTACATTGGCTAAATATCATTCAGAAAATATTTAATATGGAAATAGCAATCATTGCTCATGATGGTAAAAAAGCTGAGATGGTTCAGTTCTTAATGGATAATAAAGAGATCCTGCAGGCAAAAGGAATTCATCTTATTTCAACCGGAACTACAGGCTCAAAGGCAAAAAAAGCAGGTTTTAACGTTACTCAGATGTTATCCGGGCCTTACGGAGGAGATGCCCAAATTGCAGCGAGAGTAGCAGAGGGGAAAACACAAATGGTGTTGTTTTTTAGAGATCCTCTGGAGAAGCATCCCCATGAACCGGATATTTTTATGCTGATGCGCTTATGCGATGTTTATGATGTGCCACTGGCTACAAATCCTGCTACTGCACAATTGTTGCTGAACAGTATTTAATAAATAGTAGTTTAAAACAGAACTCCACGGATTTTTATAAATATAAATGGACTGCCATTGATTTAACGGAGACAGAGAAATTGCTTAACCTGGAAGGGAAAAATCAAATTAACTTTAGTTGCTTTGAACTGATATTATTCCCGCTTTGTGTGCTGTCTGCAGTATGAATGAATGAAGTGCCGGAATTGCGTTCATATGCTTTTTTTTAATATTTAAACATGATGAAATTAAATCTATATCCAAAGATCCTGTTAATCTTAATTTTATTCCTTAGCGTAGCATGTACTCATAAAAGAAATCAATCGGATAAGCCAAATATAATTCTGATTTATGCGGATGATCTGGGTATAGGCTTGCTTGGCCGTGAAGGACAAAAGATCATTAAAACCCCTAATATAGATAAAATAGCCCGGGAAGGTATACGTTTCAGCCGGGCATATTCAAACATGCTGTGTGCTCCGGCAAGAGCTTCGCTTATAACAGGACTTCATGATTGTCATAAAAACAGATTTCAAATAACCGGGGGAGGTGCTTATATAAATGCAGATAATTCTAATTTGAACAAAATTGAAAATAACATCAGTAAGAAACTATCACCGGCATCCGATGATCAGGTATTTTTAGGAGAAGTTGCTCAAAAAGCGGGCTACACAACTGCCCAATTTGGAAAATTAGAATGGGGTTTTTCTTCAACGGATACACAGTTAAAACGACACGGCTGGGATTATTATTTAGGATATCTCGACCATATACGTGCCCATGGTTTTTATCCACCTTTCTTATTTGAAAATGGTAAAATCAAAAAAATTAAAGGGAATACACATCTTAATTGCGCTAAATCCGGAGAGCCCGAAACACCAAAACATTTTAAAGAACGCTGGGATATGAAAGGGAAAGAGGTGTACTCTGAAAATATTTTTATGGATAGTATTCTTCATTTTATAGATTCCCATAAAGATCGTCCTTTTTTTCTTTATTTTCCCACTCAGTTACCCCATGGGCCGGTTTCTATTCCAAGAGTACATCCCGATTTTATCAATGATGATCGATTAACCCAAATAGAAAAAGAATACGCTTCTATGGTAAAAATGCTGGATGATAATGTTGGCCAGATTCTATTGAAATTAAAAGAGCATGATCTTGATAAGAACACCATCGTTATTTTTACAGCAGACAACGGTCATGAAATATATTATAGCCAACGTGGCAGGATTCTTAAACCCTATACCAATATGGAAACAGGAGAGCGGTTTGATAATTATAAAAGAAAATATTACAGTGAACTGGCTCATGATATTTTTGATGGTAACGGGGGAAGAGCCGGACTAAAAAGAAGTAATCTTGAAGGGGGAATCCATGTACCTTTATTTGTAAGATGGCCCGGGAAAATACCTAAAGCTAAAGTAAGTGACCGACTTGTGGCTAATTATGATATTTTACCAACCCTTGCAGATATTACAGGATATTCCGGCAAGCTTAAAAGCGATGGTATTTCCTTTTATAAGGAGCTGATAGGGGAAACAGCAGAAGAAGAACATAACTATGTGGTATATTCTTCCTTTTTAGGCCCAACACTGATTAACAGTGATGGCTGGAAAATAAGGGCTTATCTGCCAAAAAATGTATTTGAACTTTATTATTTACCGGATGATTTTCGTGAGGAAACTGATCTTAAGGAAAAGTTTCCTAAAAAATTCAAAGAATTGAAAGATAAATTACTGAATGCCTGTGATGGTAATTTTAAAAATGGACTTTTTTCTTATTAAGAGAAGAAAATAAAAAAGCTAACAGAGGGAAATTTAAAATTAAAATTAATCCTTGTTGTGATTTGATTTCAAAATTGTATTTTTATGTGACTATTCACAAGAGGTTATTCTTATAGGTTTTTCGTTAGCCCGTTGTGATTTGATTTCAAAATTGTATTTTTATGTGACTATTCACAAGAAACAAAGTATAGGGATTCGATTAGTTATAGTTGT
>JANTGS010000066.1 GCA_024762795.1 Flavobacteriaceae bacterium
AGGTTTTATCAATATCTTGCATAGGATTTGAACTCACAGCAATTACATCCAGATTCCAGCCCAGCACCATCGCCCTGACCAGCATCATCCTTCCTGCAATATATTTAACCGGCATGCAAAGAAGAGCCGTTGTTCCTGCAGAAAGATCAAAATAGGAGCCGGTAGCCTCCGCTGAATTGATCATCTGATCTTTTCGAATTGTAAACTCTTTGGGCTTTCCGGTTGAACCGGATGTTTTTACAATGACAAAAGGCGAATCATCAAACCATTTTTCTAAAAAATAAAATAACTCTTTTGTTTCATTTTGAACATAATTCAGTAGTCCGTCTTTTGAAGTGAAAGATCTTCCGTTTAATCGAAAATCGGGATGTAAAAATTTTGTTCTCATTATTAAAAAATCCAAAAGAAAATTATAATCCGATAAAAATACAACATAACCGGGAACTGATGTTTTAAAAGTAAAAAAGATTCTCTGTTTTATCTAATCTAAAATATTTTGGACTTTTGTAAAAAGCATCTTTATATAGAAAAACAGACAAATAACATGCTATTTTACATAAATTTACTAAGTTTGCTATATTACTATGCAAAAAAACGCAAATTTATGCAAACTTCTACATTTAAGATTTCTGTTTCTCTGGTATTATTTTTCTTATTTACCCAGATAAATATTTTTGCCCAGGACAAAAGTATCGCTATCCATCAGAGTTTTTCAACTCTTAACTCCAACAAAAGTGGAAGCCATAAAATAAATTATAAAAATACTTCTCCGTTTGTAATGCTCAGCGGATATACAAAAGATCTGAGCCGGATTAATACTGTATCCTATCGTATAAAAACCCATGGGAAATGGGAAAACTGGGTTGAATTTAAAGAGCCTCATGAAGGTGAAGATTACGATCGTTTTGTTTTTGATGCAGTTTTTATTGAAAAGGCCTTTGAAGATATTCAATTTAAAAGCAAAACCCCTACCGATTCTCAGTTTGTTTTTCGCCTGTTCTTTCCGGAACACACCAGCAAACTAAAACTTAAACAAGCTGCCACCAAAAAAATGGCTGCAGGTTGCGATCAACCGGCCTTTGAAGGAAGATCTGACTGGTGTCCAAGTGGAAATTGTCCGAAACAAACCAATCCCTCAATGATTGATCCGGACCATATCGTAGTACATCACTCTGCGGCAAATACACAAAGCAGTGATTATGCTGCTGTAGTAAGATCCTACTGGGATTATCATGTAAATACACATGGCTGGGCTGATATAGGCTACAACTGGCTGGTAGATCCGAATGGTGTGGTTTATGAGGGCCGGGGTGACCGGGTAAGAGGAGCTCATTCTCCTTGTATGAATGCCATCTCTACAGGAATCTGTTTTATCGGTAATTACGAAGGTTCTACACAACCTTCCGATAAGGGAATGAAGGCTTTAAAAGATCTGATTGCCTGGGACGCTACCGATAAAGGGATCGATGTTAAAGCCAGTAGTTACGTGTCTGCTCTGGGAGGAAATATGGAAAATATTTCAGGTCATAGAGATGGATATGATGAATATCCCGAAGCCGGATGTACATCAACCGCTTGTCCCGGGGTAAACCTTCACAACAAACTCCAAACCATCCGTAATGATGTGGCCAGTTACACTTGTTATATCGCAAGTACTAACGCTCCGAAGAAACCTTCATCCTATGCCATCATCCGGAATGGAAAGAATAGTGTTATCATTAAGATTTCTCCCATAGAAAATGCTACAAAATATATCATCTATAAAAGTACTGATCACATTACATACCTAAAAGTGACCGAATCTGCCAATACCAGTATTACTATTGACAATCTGGAAGAAAATAAAGTGGTTTATTTTAAGATTGAGGCTGCTAATGAAGACGGTGCATCGGATCAATCATCAGCTCTGGCTGCCATCCCAAGTGCAGAACCATCGCAGTTTTTAATTGTCGACGGTATTGAAAGAAGAAGTTTTGAGGCGATAAAACAATATGATGTCCCAATGACCCAGTCGGGGAAAACCTTTTCTTCGGCGACTAACGATGCTGTGATCAACGGGCTGGTAGACCTGAATGATTACACTTTTGTAATCTGGATGCTACTGGATGAAAGCACTAAAGATCAAACATTTAGTAAATCAGAACAGGAAAAAGTAAAGAATTATATCGATAATGATGGTGTTTTTATCGTTTCCGGAAATGAAATTGGCTGGGATCTGGTAGAAAAAGGAGATGCAACCGACAAATCTTTTTATGAGAATTATCTAAAGGCACAATATATTGCTGATAACCCATCTCCAAATAACTATAAAGTAAAGGACAATGATAATTTGATTTACAATCTAGATCAATCCACGAACATCCTGAATAACCTTTATCCCGATCTGATCAAAACAAAAAATGGATCCGTAAAAACCTTTGTTTACGACGGTGTTTCAAGCAGTACAGGTATTGCAGGAGTGAGTTACAAAACTACAAACGGAGGAGTAGAATACCTCGCTTTTGCCATAGAGGGAATTACAAATGATTCGCAAAGAACGAAATTATTACAGTACCTTTTTAACAGATACAGCAGTCAGCTCAGTACAGATGACAGCTATATCAAACAAAACATTTCCCTCTACCCTAACCCCACTGAAGGACTTATAAAAATATCAAATCCAAATTCACTAAAGATCGGCGAACTCAAAATCTATAATATTTACGGCCAGCAAATTAATTGTGTCAAAAACAAGGACAATATTGATCTAAGCAACTTTTCTCCGGGTATTTATCTGGTTCATATTGAAGATGAGCATGGAAAACAAGGAAGTTTTAAAATACTAAAGAAGTAGCTTCTTGTTTTTCTAAAATTATCTTAAAAAAAATTGTATATTTGAGTTTATTAACCTTTTAAAACTAATCAAAATGAAAAAATTAAAATTAAGCCTTAGTCTTCTTCTAACCTTTATGATGGTTTCTGTGATCTCAGCTCAGGAAGGTGTTAGCAAGGCCGAATTGTTAAATGGTATCAACAATTTTGGCGAATTAGGACTGTCCAATGAAAAATCCTCTGAATTAATGGACTATAACAAGGGGTTTGCCGACAGGGTTTACGATATTGTTGACAGCAATAATTCTGAAGAACAAAAAATCAATGCTTTAAAATCTCTCAGGGATAGTACAGCCAAAGACCTTACCAATATTTTAGGTATAGATAATTTTAAAAAATATAAAAAAGTTGTTAAAAGGGAATTACGACCTCTTAAAAGAAAGACAAAACTCCTTAAATTTATTATTTAACAAATATCTTTATATCTTTATAACCTGTTTTTTTATGAAAAACAGGTTTTTTAATATCACTAATTAATCTAAATCTGAAATAATTAATGAAGATTCTTAATCGTTCATATTTAATACTTACTATCTTATTTCTTTTTAGTACAGGGAAAAATTTTGCTCAGGAAGATGAATTAGATAATTTTAGTTTTAGTACCTACGGTATTCTGAGAGCACACCTGGCAACTTTCAGTGGACAGGGAGAGATACAGGATGCAAGCCCCAGGGTTGGTTTCTTCATAAATTATTATCTTGGAAGACACAACCAATTTAGAATCTATTCCGGAGGAGAATTTGCGATCAATCTGATCGACAATCAAGTTAACTTTCAGGCTGACCCAAATGTAAATAATGGTGGTTTTTCGGCTCTCCATTTTTTAGAGAATAAAAGTACTTTCTCAACCCGTCTGGGATACGTAGGAATAGATTTTGCCAAATACGGAAATATTACAATCGGGAAACAAAACAGTCTTTATAAAGATATTGCAGATAAGACCGATATTTTTAATGTAATGAGTGGTCAGGCCTCATATGTCTACTCACCTACAGGTGCTGACGGGGGGGAAACAGGAACCGGTAGGGCAGAGAGCGCCTTCATATACAGCAATCAAATAGGGAAAATTGTTTTTGGCTTTCAGTCTCAATTCAGGGCTAATGCCAATACTTTTTTTGACAGCTTTGCCACTTATCTGAATTTTAGGGTATCAAAATATTTTTCAGTGGGTGCCGCCTATAATAAGGTTTTTCCTAGAACAGACTATTTTAATTTAACTTCTATACAAGACCTTGATGGAGATCCGGAATATATTACATTTAATGCTATTTATAATACCGGCAAGTTGTACATAGCTGCTGTTTATGCCAGTCAGAAAAATGGTGATTTTGTTAATGTGATTAACGATGAAGAAGAAATATCAGTATTTTATAACGGAAAAGGTTATGAACTTGCAGCTTATTATATGCTGATGAAAGATCGTTTAAAACTAATGACCGGATTCAACTATAAAGCTCCTGAAACGAACAACCCGAACTTACCAAAAGATTTTAGAAAAAGGCTGTATCTCATCGGACTTCAGTATCAGTTCGTAAAATATGCTGCGCTCTATTCTGAATATAAATTTGAAGACAGTATTACTGCCAAAGGGTTTCACTCTCCTAATGTTTTTATGATAGGTCTTAGAATTGATTTTGATAAAACATGGCGTAAAAAGCTGAATATCTAAATATTCAAAGGTTAAATTCCCAATAGTTTATTTAAGATATTTATGGCTGACAGACTTATTTTGGTACCGGGACCAAAAATTCCAACCACTCCCCGATCGTATAGAAACCGGTGATCCCCTGATGGAATTACACCACCAACTACCACCAAAATATCATCTCTTCCGTATTTTTTTAATTCATCAATAACTTGAGGCACAAGAGTCTTGTGTCCTGCTGCCAAAGATGATACTCCTAAAATATGCACATCATTTTCCACTGCTTGTTTAGCCACTTCCTTTGGAGTTTGAAATAAAGGAGCTACATCCACATCAAAACCCAGATCAGCAAAACTGGTAGCAATAACCTTAGCTCCCCTGTCGTGACCGTCCTGCCCCATTTTAGCAACCATTATCCTGGGCCGTCTTCCCTCAATAGCTGCAAATTCATCGGCCAGTTCAACTGCTGCCATAAAATCCTTATCCTTTTTTATTTCTTTACTGTACACGCCTCTAATGGTATTAATTTGAGCTTTATATCTTCCAAAAACTTTTTCCAGGGCAAAAGAGATCTCCCCCAGTGTTGCCCGTTCCTTAGCTGCTTTTACAGCAAGATCGAGTAAATTACCTTTTCCTGTTTCTGCGGCTTCTGTAAGTTCTTTTAAAGCTTCATTTACAGCAACCTGATCTCTTTTTTGCCTGATCTCTTTCAGCCTCTCTATCTGAGATCTTCTTACAGCATCATTATCAACCTCAAGAGTTTTGATCTCATCTTCTTTTTCCGGTTGGTACTTATTTACGGCAACTATAGTATCTTCTCCACTGTCAATTCTGGCTTGTTTTCTTGCCGAAGCCTCTTCTATTCGCATCTTAGGAATCCCTTTCTCAATAGCTTTGGTCATTCCTCCCAGTTCTTCAACTTCCGTGATCAGTTTCCAGGCATCTTCTGCTATTCGATATGTAAGTTCCTCCAAAGCCTCACTTCCTGCCCAAGGATCCACGGTTTTGGTGATCATCGTTTCTTCCTGTAAAAAAATCTGTGTATTACGGGCGATCCTTGCTGAAAAATCTGTGGGTAATGCAATGGCTTCATCCAATGCATTGGTATGTAACGACTGGGTTCCGCCAAAGGCTGCTGCCATGGCTTCAATACCGGTTCGGGCCACATTATTAAAAGGATCCTGTGCCGTGAGACTCCATCCGCTGGTCTGACAATGCGTTCTTAATATCATGGATTTTTGATTTTTCGGACCAAAAGTTTTGATCAGTTTAGCCCAAAGCATTCTTCCCGCCCGCATTTTGGCAATCTCTGTAAAATGATCCATACCAATGGCCCAGAAGAATGACAATCTTGGGGCAAAATCATCAATCTTCATTCCGGTTTCAATTCCGGTTCTGATATATTCCAACCCATCTGCCAATGTATAAGCAAGCTCTATCTCCGGAGTTGCCCCGGCTTCCTGCATATGGTAACCCGAAATAGAAATACTGTTGAATTTAGGCATATTTGCAGAGGTATATTTAAATATATCTGCAATGATCCTCATGGAAGGCTTAGGCGGATAAATATAAGTGTTCCGCACCATAAATTCTTTTAAAATATCATTTTGTATAGTCCCTGAAAGCAATGCCTTACTTACACCCTGTTCCTCTGCTGCGACAATATAAAAAGCCATAATGGGAAGCACAGCCCCGTTCATGGTCATGGAAACCGACATCTTATCCAGGGGGATCCGATCAAAAAGGACCTTCATATCTTCTACAGAGTCGATCGCTACGCCGGCTTTACCCACATCACCCTGTACACGTTCATGATCGGAATCATAACCCCGGTGTGTAGCCAGATCAAAGGCAACAGAAAGTCCTTTTTGTCCGGCAGCAAGATTTCTACGATAAAAAGCATTACTTTCCTCTGCAGTTGAAAAACCGGCATATTGCCTGATCGTCCACGGCCTGCGCACATACATGGTGGAATACGGACCTCGAAGATAAGGTACAATTCCGGCTGCAAAAGATCTGTATTTATTTACAAGTTCCTTCCCTGGATTAATAGTGATATTTTGTATATTTTTTCTCAACATCAATTATTTTTACAAATCTTCATCGCTAAATTAATCTTCTCTTTTCCAGCTTTTCAGATAATCTTACAGGAACTAAAGGTTCAATTATTGTTTTTGAAAGCCTTTTCCTTACAAAAGGATAGAGCTCCAGGTTATCCTTTAAGATCTCTTCATCTGGATCAGGATATTTATTGGATCCCAGCAATACCAGATCAACGGCATCAAACTGTTTCTGTTTTTTCCCGGCACTTTCCTTGATCTTTCTTTGGATTACCCCTTTAAAGAGTTGTTTTACAAAACCACCTCCTTTTTCAATTTCCTTAAAGATCTCCAGAGATCTCTTGGATATCTCATAGGTCAGGTCCTCAATATAATAGGCCCCTTTTGTAAAATCAGCATTTTTAAGATTACTTTCTTCTTTTAAAATGATCAACTGGTTCCTGCTGATCCGTTCACCAAATTCATTTTTCTTCTTAAAAAAGGCATCATAAGATAAATTCCCAATATAATCAGCTCCTCCAAAAACAGCACTCATACTTTCTGAGGTGGTACGCAGCATATTAACATGGGCATCAAAAAGGGTCTTGTTGCGCAAAGAAGGCTGCGTATAGATCCTGGCATTATAATCTAGCTGATATTCCTTCAACAACAAATCCCATAAAAATCTGAAAGCTCTTAATTTGGCTATTTCAAAAAAATAGTTACTCCCTATAGAAAATGTAAACATCATTTGTTTTACAATCGAATCGAGATCATCTTTAGAGATACTTCCCCCCTCATTCAGATCATTCAAATAATTAAGATATTCTGAAGCATGAGCCAACGCATAAGCCACCTGCTGTACCGCATGTGCTCCTGCATTCTGATATAAAGAAACATCAACCCCTAAAATACCATGTGTTTTAACTGTATCTTTTAACAGCTCTTTAAGTACCTGATGATCTTTTTGGTTGCTAATGAACCAATTACCCGTTTTAACAAGGTTTCCGATAAGATCAATATTAAAATATACTTCATTTCCCTTAAGAAAATCTTTTAATTCTTTTATAAAATCAGTATTGAGAAAATTTAGCTGAAAAAAAAATGGGATATTTTTATTGAGAAGTCCATTTAAGAGCCTAGAATAATCAAAGGGCTTATCAGCAACAAATTTTAAACTTTCAGCTCCTCTTTTTACAGCATCTTTAGCCAAATGGCCGGCTGCTTTCTCTTTTCCTGCATAAAAACTCTGACAGATCATAAAAGCATCAGGCCCCTGCGGAATATCAAGGTGTTTATACGTATCTTTATGATAAAAAGGATTGATTGTAATCCCTTCAGTGGTATGGGTTAACAATGATTTATTGTAATCGGCTCCTTTTAGGTCAAATTGTATCTTTTGCTTCCATTGAGCAGCTGAAACGGGATCAAATTCATCAAATAAGTTATTTGACATGTTCATTCTTTTATCGTATCAAAATCAATGATATATATTTCCTCATTCTTCTTTTTCATTTTATACTCTTCTCTTGCAAATCTCTCAAGAGAGTCGGGATCCTTAAGATTTGAGATCACTTTCTTATCCTTGCTGATCTCTTTTTGATAATAATCGATCGAATTTTCCAGCTTATCGATCTCTTTATTCAGCTCCCGGTGTGTGAGATAAGAATTTTCGTCAATAAACAGCATCCATATCAAAAAGATCACAATAACAATAAAATATCTGTTCGTTACAAATTTTATAACTTTATTTTGCTTTAACTGCTTTAATGCCATTTTTAACAATTCAATCTTTCATTAATTACGGTACGCACCACATCTATTGCCACGGTATTGTATTTATCATGAGGGATAATGATATCGGCATAATTTTTTGATGGCTCTATAAATTGCTCATGCATAGGTTTTAGCGTGTCCTGATACCTGAGTAATACTTCATCGATGTCTCTTCCCCGCTCCGATATATCCCTGCGTAATCTTCTGATAAGACGCTCATCTGAATCTGCATAAATATACAATTTAATATCCATAAGATCTCGTAAAGCTTTATTAGTAAAAATAAGGATTCCTTCAATAATAATTACTTTTTTGGGATGGGTCATGATGGTGTCTTCCACACGGTTGTGCCTCGCAAAAGAATAAACAGGCTGTTCGATCACATTTCCTTTTTTTAATTCTTTCAGATGCTCAATCAGCAGATCAAAATCAATGGCCCTGGGATGGTCAAAATTGATCTTACACCGCTCCTCATAGGTCATCCCATCATTCTTTTTATAGTAAGAATCCTGAGAGAGTACCGTAACTTCATCTCCGGGCAGATCATTAATGATCTTATTTACTACAGTTGTTTTTCCGCTTCCGGTACCTCCGGCTATTCCAATTACCAGCATAAAAATAATTTAATTACTAATTTTAATAAATGTATCCATTTCAAATCTATAAAAAAATCAATTTGCAGATACAAAGATTTTGATTATTTTCACAAAGATAAATTTAAATATTTATCCATGCATACAGTATATTTCTTTTAACACTATAACTTAGCAGAATGTCAGAAAATTATTTTAAAAAATACCCCAATGAGGAAGGATTCTTTAATGAATACGGAGGAGCCTTTATTCCACCGCATCTTGAAGCCGAAATGAAAAAAATCAACGAAGCCTATTTTTCTATCAGTAAATCACACCGGTTTATTTCGGAGCTTCGCGACATCAGAAAACATTATCAGGGTCGTCCCACACCTGTATTTCATTGCAACCGTCTTTCAGAAAAATACGGAGGACAGATCTATCTGAAACGCGAAGACCTAAACCATACCGGGGCTCATAAACTGAATCATTGTATGGGGGAAGCCTTGCTTGCCAAATACATGGGTAAAAAGAAACTGATCGCCGAAACCGGTGCAGGGCAACACGGAGTTGCACTGGCAACCGCTGCTGCGTATTTCGGACTCGAATGCGAAATTCACATGGGTGAAGTAGATATTGCGAAGGAGCATCCCAATGTTTTGAGAATGAAAATATTAGGCGCAGAAGTGATTCCTGTTTCTCACGGATTAAAAACTCTGAAAGAAGCAGTCGACAGTGCTTTTGATGCCTATCTTGAAGATCCTGAAAATACACTTTATTGCATAGGCTCTGTTGTTGGCCCTCACCCCTTCCCTATGATGGTTCGTGATTTCCAGCGGGTTGTTGGAATCGAAGCGAAAGACCAGTTCTTTGAAATGAACGGAGAATTGCCGGATAATGTAGTAGCCTGTGTAGGTGGGGGAAGCAATGCCATGGGAATCTTTTCTGCCTTTCTGGAAGATGAGGAATGCAGCCTTTACGGGATAGAACCTGCAGGAAGATCCTTTAAAACAGGGGAACACGCCGCAACAATGACCAAAGGAAAACCCGGGATCATTCACGGATTCAAATGTTATACACTTCAGGATGAGAATGGAGATCCTGCACCTGTACATTCTGTAGCCAGCGGACTGGATTACCCGGGAGTTGGTCCGGAACACAGTATGCTCAAGGATATGAAGAAAGTAATTTACGACAGCATCAGCGACCAGGAGGCTATAGATGCCTTTTTTGAACTGAGCCGACTGGAAGGCATCATCCCTGCACTGGAAAGTGCTCATGCTGTTGCCTATGCTCTGAAACTGGCTAAAAAATATCCAAAACAATCCATACTGGTTAATTTAAGCGGAAGAGGTGATAAAGATCTCGATTACGTTGTAGACACTTTTGGAATACCAGAATAAATTTATAAAATCATCTTTTTATGAAAAATATCTTTTCAAATATTAAAGGAGATCTCTTTGGAGGTCTTACTGCAGGAATCGTAGCTCTCCCACTGGCCCTTGCTTTCGGGGTTTCCTCCGGTTTAGGCCCAAGTGCCGGATTATACGGTGCAATCTTTTTAGGATTTTTTGCAGCTCTGTTTGGAGGGACACCAACACAAATCTCGGGCCCTACCGCCCCGCTAACAGCAGTGAGCATGGTGATGATTGCCGGAATCATTCAAATGAATGAGGGGGACATTTCAAAAGCATTGCCTTTTATCTTAAGTGTTTTTTTAATGGCAGGTCTTTTTCAGATCCTGCTAGGAGTAACCGGAGTTGGAAAATATATCAAATATATTCCTTACCCTGTAATATCAGGGTTTATGACAGCCATCGGCCTGATTATCATTATCACTCAGGTATTGCCTATTCTGGGGTATTATCCTGAAAATGATCAGGCTCTCATTGACAGTATGAAACCTAAAGCTGAGGAAGTACTGCTGCAGAAGGTCCTGAAAGAAGAAACTGATGAAGGGATCCTGGTACTGGAGAATCTTAAAGAAACCATCAAAAAAGCGGAGCAAATCACAACTGAAGATATTGAAAAAGAAGCCAAATCAATGGCAATTGCCAGTACTTCAGGTGTGATCGGTGCTGTGAAAAATTTTGGCAATGCCTTTAAGAATATCAACTATCTTGAAGTACTTCTCGCTTTAGCCACTATTCTGATCATTTATGGTTTTAATAGAATTACAACCGTGATTCCCAGCACATTGGTAGCCCTGTTACTGGTATCAGGAGTTGCCATTTTTATGGATCTCGATTATATGCCTATCGAAGAGATTCCAAATGGAATTCCCATTCCTCATTTTGAAATATTTACAGGTTTTGATCCGGCCATGATCTCTCCCTATATTTTTACCGCCATTACACTGGCATTTTTGGGGGCAATAGACTCTCTGCTTACCTCGGTTGTAGCCGACAATATGACCAAAACAAACCACAATCCTAACCAAGAGCTGGTAGGACAAGGAATAGGAAACGGAATTGCAGCCATCTTTGGCGGACTTCCGGGTGCGGGAGCCACCATCAGAACAGTTGTAAATATTAATGCCGGTGGAAGAACAAGGTTATCAGGTATGGCTGCGGCTGTATTACTGCTCATCATCTTACTCGCTTTGGGTCCGGTGGCATCCCGGATTCCTGCTGCTGTTCTGGCGGGCATATTATTAACTGTTGGTATTGGCGTTATGGATTATAAAGGTTTAAAAGCCATTCCTAATATGCCGAAATCGGAAGTGATCATCATGATCATCGTATTGTTACTTTCTACTTTCTGGAATCTGGTTTATGCCGTTGGTATTGGCCTGATCATTGCTTCTCTGGTATTTATGAAGAACATGGGAAATGTTTCTGCTGAAAAATCAGAAGTTAAACCTCTGGATGAAAAAGACTGGGAAGATGAAAGTGGTATTACTAAAAAGATGAAAGAAAAGGTCTTTATCAAGCATCTGGAAGGCCCTCTTTTCTTTGGTTCTACCAGCGAATTCTCAAAACTTGGCAAAAAGGTTCCTGATAAGGCTGACTTTGTCATTATCAGAATGGATAAGGTTCCGTATATCGACCAGAGCGGATTGTATGCACTGGAAGATACTTTGTTAGATCTTGAAAAAAGAAATATTACCCAGCTCATTGTCGGACTGCAGAATCAGCCACGGTATCTGATGAGCTCAATAGATATCATTCCTGATCTTGTTCCTGAAGAAAACCTGTTCGAGGACTTCAATGTTTGTTTTCAGTGGATGAAAAAGAAAGCAAAAATATAAACCTGTAAATTATCAGTTATGGAAAAATCTTTTTATCAGTCACTTTTTGAAAAAAATGAAAAATGGATAGAAAAACGATTGACCGACGATCCGGATTTCTTTAAGAGAATGGCCCGGGGTCAAAGTCCGCAGCTTTTATGGATAGGTTGTGCAGATTCAAGAGTACCGGCCAATGAGATCATTGGCACAGAACCCGGTGAGGTTTTTGTCCACAGAAACATCGCTAACCTTGTGGTACATACCGATATGAATATGCTTTCTGTTCTTGACTATGCTGTAAATGTTTTAAAAGTAAAGCATGTGGTGGTTTGCGGTCATTACGGATGTGGCGGAGTTCAGGCGGCTATGGGAAATAAATCGTACGGAGTTATCGATAACTGGATCAGGCATATCAAAGATGTGTACCGGTTCCACAAGGATGAACTTGATCAAATTCATCAAGAAGATCAAAAATTCAATCGGTTTGTAGAACTCAATGTTGTCGAACAGGTTTTTGATCTGGCCAAGACCAGTATTGTTCAAAATGCCTGGAAGAATGATCAAAAATTGAGTATCCATGGATGGGTTTACAGCTTAAGTGACGGCAAAATAATCGATCTGAATGTTAATTTTAATAATAACAGCGAATTACATAAAGTTTATCAGTTGAAGAATTAATTTTTAAAGATACCGATTTCAAATTATGTTCAATTTTAAGGAATTTAATATTGCTGACTGGTTTTCTTTTTACAGAATAATAGCAGCTCCCTTTTTGATCCTTTTAATTATTCTGGATCAGAGATCTTTATTTTCCTGGTTTTTGATCATCAGTTTTTCTACAGATGCTATTGATGGTTTTTTGGCCAGGACTTTAAAGATAACCTCCGCAAGAGGTTCCTTTTTAGATTCTTTTGGCGACCAGTCGACTTTTTTTGCTGCCATTATTGGTATGCTGGTTTTTGAATGGGATTTTATTCTCGAGCATTATAAAATAATTATCATTGCCCTGATCCCCTATTTTATTCAAACCTATATGGCATATAGAAAATACGGAAGAGCCTCTTCGTTTCATACCTATCTGGCTAAACTAACTGCAGTACTTCAGGGTATATTTATCATTACCTTATTCCTGATCAAACCTATTGAATGGCTTTTCTATCTCACTATTGCTGTAGGGCTGTTAGAAATTATTGAAGAGATCATCATGGTTAGCATGTATGATGAATGGGTAAACGATGTTAGGGGAATCTGGTGGGCCTTAAAAGATCCACGAAGAAAAAGATCATAACTTTAAAGAAAGTAGCCTTGAAAACCGTAAAAATGACGCTGAACAATTGGAAAAAATTTCAATAATTTTTATTGTTGTCCGATAAAACCATTAAACACGTCTCAAAGCCTATGCAATTAAAGGGTAATAGTACTTTTAAGAAACTTTAGCTTACTTTTTTAATCGGATGAATTGCTTGTCAAAGATTTCTTTGCCTCCCGTCCTAAAGGAAGTAAATCATTGACAATCAATTCATCCTTTAGGATAAGAGGCGAAAATTGATTGTCAGTGATTTACATATCAAAGTTTATCGGACAATAGTGATTT
>JANTGS010000067.1 GCA_024762795.1 Flavobacteriaceae bacterium
TCAGTGATTTACATATCAAAGTTTATCGGACAATAGTGATTCAAATTATTAAAATACTAAAAACACATTAAAAAACAAATCCCATCCAAAAGCCAATTTTTTAATCAACTGTTTCGGTAAGGTTCTATAAATAAAATTACTCTTATTAAAAAATTGATTACCTTAGAGAATCATTTTTTATGGAATGGACACCAAAAAAGGAATAAAACCAATTTATCTGTATCTCCTCTCTGGATTCTCCGGCAGTATTTCCTTTTACTATAAAAATAACCGGCAAACCTACTACTATACATTTATGGCCATTGCCCTGATCTTTCTTATCTGGGCATTGATCAATTATTTTTGTGATTAACTTTTAAACA
Organism: Flavobacteriaceae bacterium; assembly: GCA_024762795.1. Taxonomy (GTDB): domain Bacteria; phylum Bacteroidota; class Bacteroidia; order Flavobacteriales; family Flavobacteriaceae; genus Namhaeicola. The sequence goes on from JANTGS010000067.1 coordinate 363, forward strand.
AATAATGTTATTTTAAAATGAAAAAAAAGATCCTGAATCTTATCCTGATTCTCACTTCATTCCTGGGTTATTTAGAATGGGGCAATTCTAAAAGTATGTTTCTTTTTCAGGGGGAACTCGATGTTTTTTCTCAATTTCTTAAAGATCCACTTTCTTTACTGCATCCTTTTGTTTTATTACCTTTAATCGGACAAATTTTATTACTTATTACCCTGTTCCAAAAAGAACCAGGTAAGATCCTCACCTTTACAGGGATGGCGGGTGTTGGTATTTTACTACTGCTTATTCTGCTTGTCGGATTATTAAATCAAAACCCCAAAATGATTGTTTCTTCATTTCCGTTTTTACTTACCAGTGCTTATATCAGCGTATTGCATTTGAAAAAGAAAGCAGATTTTTGATAACAAAAAAAATTAATTAATTCTGATCTTTTATCCCTATAATTCTTACATTTGTTTGACCCCATAGGGCATTCTCCCCTGAATATTAAGTTCACAATTCTTTTTTTAAAAACCTTGATCTAAGCCTTTTAATAACCGGTTTAGATCTGACAATCAATGATTACCATGAAATTAAAAAATCTTTTATTCCTTTTTGGAATTTTACTTTTTATCAATTGTTCCAGTGATGATGGACCATCGTTAAGTTCTGATAACAGAATAGTATCTTTTACACTAGATTATAACGATTTGAGTTATGCAGGAAGAATAAACAACACCACAAAATTCATTAGTATAGAAACAGTTGGTTTAGAACAATTTAATTCTATTGTCCCTAAAATTGAAATTCCCGATAAAGCAACTATTTTCCCTGATCCGAATACTCCTCAAAATTTTAATGAAACTGTAGAATATATTGTTACAGCAGAAAACGGAGAGAAAGCTATATATAAGGTCAATGCTGTTAATAAACCCTACTCTGTTGAAAAAGATATTTTAAACTTTAATTTTAATATCGATGGTGAGGTTTTTCAAGGCAAGATCGATCAGGATCAGCAAAAGATTGAAGTCTATACTTATAAGGATATTACAAATTTATCTCCTGAGATTACACTATCAGATTTTGCAACAATTTCACCATCGCCCAATGAAAAAATTGATTTTAGCAGTCCCGTTAAATATACCGTAACAGCTCAAAATGGTTCAACAAAAGTCTATACCGTTACAGTTTATAAACAAGAAATAAAAATATCAGCTAATAACTTTTTTATCAGGGCTACATTCTATGCTCAAGTTCCCTACTTAGATATTTCAAAAGGTGATTATGAATTATTCTTAGAGAATGATAAAAACAGTTATAAACTGAATTATTTTGATCTTGAAGTTTGGGAAAATTCAGGTAATGTCTATAGCAATTTTTACTTTACTTTCAGTGAAAATATTGTAACGGCAAATGATTACAAATTAAGGTTTAAAATCGATGGAAAAGTAAAAGCAGAAACAGCCGACGAAATTGATGTTTTAGCTGAAAACGCACCCAAAATCATTTCTACTGATAAAACAGCTTATCATTATACCGATACACTCATTCTTAAAGGAGAAAATCTGGTACCCGGATTAATAATTCCTGCCAACGGTTATATCTATGTCTATGATAAACGATATGTAATTGTAAATGAAGACAAAACAGAAATTAAAATGAGACTGGATGTTAATCGTGGTATGTTCCCTTCCTGGCTTGGCCAGCCTTCTCCAAGGCCCACCAGAATATATACTTATATCAACGGGCGGTACGGGCATTCAATCGTAGTAGATTTTAAATAACAAAATACCATTTTTTTACCTAAGAATTATATAAAACCCTTTAAATAAGATAAGACCATTGCAACAGAATTGCGATGGTCTTAAGATCAATATTCCTTTAAATATGAAACAGATATCCAAACCCGAATTTTTTATCATTTTTGTCTTGTTATTTACCTTGTTCTCGTGTTCTTCTGATGATGAAACCACAGAAGATCAGATATGTGATGTCCCTACTAAGATCTCACTCTCTGAAATTACAAATGAATCTGTAACTATTAGCTGGCAAAAAAGTAAAAATGAGATCGGTGTTGTTATTGAATACGGACCCACAGGATTTATCCAGGGTACAGGAAAAGTTAAAGTTAACACTAAGAGCCCCTATATTTTATCGGGTCTGGAAGCTCTTACAACTTATGACATCTATTTAAAAACTGTTTGTAAATTTGGAGAGAGCAATATATCGGAAGTTAAAACTTTTAAAACCGAATGCATCGGAGGTATTTTTACCGGAGATGTACAATTGACCACCCAACAGGAGATCAATGATTTTGGTATTGATTGCCATACAGGTATCGATGGCAATGTAAATATCAAGGGAGAAGACATTACCGATCTGAGCCCCTTAAAAACACTCACCGTCATAAGTGGAGACTTATTGATTACTACAAATAATTTAGAAACCTTAAAAGGGCTGGAAAATCTCAAAACAATTGAAGGAAATTTGTTTATTAACAACAATGCCAAATTAAAATCAATTGTTGCTTTAAATAAACTTGAAAGCGTAAGATCAATCAGGATATCGTCTAATCATGTATTAAATTCAATATCCGGATTAGAAAAAGTAACGTCTCTCGAAGAGAATATTATTTTGACCGATCTTCCTTTATTAAATAATCTCAATGGGTTAGATAACCTAAAATCTGTAGGTAAAAACTTCGAAATTTCGAATGTTGGGATAGCGTCTGTGTCGGGTCTTTCAAGCTTAGAGCAAATAGGCGAAGTAATCAACATCCACAACAATGAAAAATTAAAATCTCTCGATGGATTAGAAAAATTATCAGATGTTCAAAAGGAAATTGCAATTTATGATAATTTACAACTTGAATCCATCAAAGGACTCAAGGGTTTAAGAGGTTTTGAAGGAAGAATAAATTTTGTTAACAATCCCGCATTGAAAACACTTGAAGGACTTGAAGGCTTAAACTCAACCGTTTATGAAATTTTCATTAACGAAAATATTGCTTTAAATTCTATCCTCCCTTTGTCAAATTTAAAGTCAGTTTCTACAATACAGATCATTGGAAACAAATCCTTACAGACCTTAAAGGGTTTAGAGAATCTGGAAGAAGTAAACATAAATTTGAAGATTAACTCAAATGATGCCCTGATAGATCTTTCCGGTTTGGAATCTTTAAAGTTGATCAATGGCCTGACAGTTAATGACAACATATCCCTGACAAGTCTTAAGGGCTTAGACAACCTGACTCATATAGGAGGTCAATTCTCTATTTACAATAATGACAGGCTCACTTCTTTGGCCGGATTGAAAAACCTAAGAATTGTCGATTCGAATTTTTATATTATAAATAATGACAACCTGGTATCTCTGCAAGGTTTAGAATTGTTTGAAGAAGCCAGGGTAAGTCTGAACTTCGAGGAAAACAAATCACTTACTAGCCTTTCTGCATTAAAAAATATTAAACTGATCGAATTTTTATATATAGGAGGAAATCGTTCATTAAAATCACTGACAGGTCTGGAATCCATGAAAAGCCTGGGAAGTATTTTTATAGAAAACAGTTCTTTAAGTTCTTTTGAAGGTCTTAATGGCCTGGAAACAATTACAGATAATTTAAGACTTCATGACAACGATTTAATAAGCTCATTTAAAGGTTTGGAAAACTTAACCTCTATAGGTAAAATGTTTGTTTTAGAACGAAACAACAAACTGGAAAACTGTGAGGGTTTGACAAATTTAGTGAGTATAGGGCATAATCTTGAAGTGACTTTTTGCAGCAGTTTTACAGATTTTACAGGTCTTAAGAATCTTAATTCAATCGGAAGAAGTTTTGCAATAGAAGGCTGTGATAACTTCGAATCTTTTAACGGCCTGGAGAACCTGATTCATACTGAAGATCTGGTGGTGCTTCGCCCCTCAAAACTTTCATCGTTTAGCGGATTAAGTAAGCTTGAAAAAATTGAGAATACATTTTCTGTGAATGAGACCAGCCTTTTAAAGGATCTCTCCGGACTGGATCAATTAACACAGGTTGGGAAGTTGCTATTTGCAGAAAACACAGGACTCGTTTCTTTAAAAGGGATGAATCCAAAAGTAAATGTAAAAGATAATCTGCAATTGGACAATAATAATCTTTTAACTAATCTGGATGGCTTAGAAAATTCTGATTTATCAAAAGCCATAAGAGTGGTAAATAACGATCTTCTTAAAAACTATTGTGCATTACAAAATGCATTATCAAAAAAACCCGATATTTATTATACTGTTGAAAGGAATTTATACAATCCTTCATCACAGGATATCATTGATGGAAATTGCAGTAATTGAATTTGTCAGTAACCGGTAAAGAATAATTTTTAAACCAATTTTATTTTTATCTTGCAGCCTTTTAATCGGTGATGCAGTGAGGCAGTGAGGCAGTGATGCAGTAATGCAGTGAGGCAGTAATACGGTGATGCAGTGATACGGTGAAACTGTGAAGGATTAAAAAATTAACAGCTAATTATCAAATTAAATCACTCTCTATGGACAACCCTCTTTTACAGGATTTTAACACCCCTTTTAATACCGCTCCGTTTTCAAAGATCAAAGAAGTACATTTTAAACCGGCTATAATAAAAGCCATTGAAGAGGCCCGGAAAGAAATTGATCAGATCGTAGAAAACAAAGAAGAACCCACATTTAAAAATACTCTGGAAGTCCTTGATTTTTCCGGTCAGAAATTAGACCGGATCACAAGCATCTTTTTCAATCTCAATTCGGCGGAGACCAATGAGGAAATTCAAAAGATCGCACAGGAAGTTTCTCCGTTGCTTACTGAATTCTCAAACGATATTACGCTGAATAAGGATCTGTTTAACAGGATCAGTACAGTTTTTAAACAAAAAGACAGCCTTGATTTGAGCAGCGAACAAAAAATGTTGCTGGAAAAACGCTATAAAAGCTTTGTTAGAAATGGTGCTAATCTCAATGAAGAAGACCAGAATAAGTTAAGAGACATTAATAAAAAACTGGCAAAACTCACTTTAAAATTTGGTGAAAATGTCCTGGCTGAAAGCAATGATTTTTCCCTTCATATTACGAAAAAGGAAGATCTGAGCGGTTTACCCGAAGGTGTGATCGAAGCTGCTAAAATGCTGGCCAAACAAAAAAAAGAAGAAGGATGGATCTTTACGCTGGATTATCCCAGTTATATTCCTTTTATGACCTATGCAGATAAGCGGAAACTGCGTAAGAAAATGGCAAAAGCCTTTGGCGCCAGAGCTTTTAGAAATAATAATTTTGATAATCAGGAAATCGTTTTAAAAATTGTTCAGTTAAGACACCAAAGAGCTCATTTGCTGGGATATAAAACCCATGCGCATTTTGTTTTGGAAGAACGCATGGCGGAAACCCCTGAAAAAGTTACCGGATTTTTAAATGAATTACTCGAAAAGGCTAAACCGGCAGCTCTGAAAGATTTTAACGCTGTTACGAAACTCGCTCAAAAGGATGAGATCAAAACCCTGGAAAAATGGGATGGTGCCTATTATTCTGAAAAACTTAAAAAAGAACGGTTTGATCTGGACGATGAAAAACTCAAACCCTACTTTAAACTTGAGAATGTAATCAACGGGGTTTTTACCGTTGCAAATAAATTATACGACCTGAATTTTGAAGAGATCTTCAACATCGACAAATATCATGATGATGTGAAGACCTTTAAAGTAACCAATCAAAACGGAGAATTTATTGCTGTTTTCTATGCCGATTTCTTTCCCCGGAAGGGAAAAAGAAACGGTGCCTGGATGACCTCTTTTAAAGATCAGTGGAAAAAGGATGGGGAGAATTCCCGTCCGCATATTTCTATTGTATGCAATTTTACCAAGCCTACAGAAACCAAACCTTCTTTACTTACTTTTAATGAAGTAACCACTCTTTTTCACGAATTTGGACATGCTTTGCACGGCATGCTGGCCAACACCACTTACCCGAGCCTTTCAGGAACCCATGTGTATTGGGATTTTGTTGAACTACCCAGTCAGGTGCTCGAGAACTGGTGTTACGAGGAAGAGGCCCTAAAACTCTTTGGCCGACATTATAAAACAGATGAAATGATCCCGATGGAACTGGTAAAAAAGATCAAGGATTCTTCTAATTTCCTTGAGGGAATGGCAACATTACGTCAACTGAGCTTTGGTTTACTGGATATGGCCTGGCACGATAATGATCCTTCGGGGATTAAAAATGTAAAGGCCTTTGAAGTAAAGGCTTTTGGAGATACTCAGCTTTACCCTGATGTAGCTGAAAACTGTATGAGTACAGCCTTTTCACATATTTTCCAGGGAGGCTATTCTGCCGGATATTACAGCTATAAATGGGCAGAAGTACTCGATGCAGATGCCTTTGAAGCTTTTAAAGAGCAAGGAATCTTCGATAAAGAAACTGCCACAAAGTTTAAAGAAAATATTCTAAGCCGGGGAGGCACCGAAAAACCGATGAAACTGTATAAAAATTTCAGAGGAAAAGAACCCAGCGTGGATGCATTGCTTAAAAGAGCAGGACTGGTTTGATTTCGATAATGATGAAATGATAATATGAGTATTTATAAAAATTTTGTGTACCTCTCTGTGTAACAATTTTTAAAATATATCTTATTTGATCATCAGTTCTTTTTTTAGACTGATCAAATTTCCTTTTTCGGAGATCCCTTCAATCAACAGAATACAATTATTTATATTTTCCGGTATTTTAGCCCAGAAACCCTTACCGGTTTTGGTGATTTTCAGATCGGGTTTCCAAAATAATACTGCATATTTCTTATAGAGTTCTTCCTTTGGAGAGAATTTAAATCCCGGACTAAAATATTTCTTATTCCTTGAAAATCCATCGCTTACAAGAAATTCAAGAACATTGGAGGTTTCTTCTTTTTTAACCATTCTGCTCTTTGAAATGGCTGCTCCGTAATTCAGATAAATGGTTATTCTTCCATACGGACTCTGACTACCCCAGCCAATTCCCGATTTATTTACATTGATATTTCGTACCACACTCAGATCCAGCAGTTTTAGGGTTTCAATATCCAGATCTGTCAGTTTTGTATTATCAATATAAATATCCATTGGTTTAGGACCGCCATCAAGAATGCGCTGTTGCATAGTTCTGCTTGAATAGATCTTTATATCGGTTCCGGTTACGATAATTTCCAGACCGGGAAGACTTTCCAGATAGCTCATCACACTTGAATATTTATAAACGTTTTCTGCATTCACATAAAAAGAATTAGTGAAAGTGGTATTATCCATAGGATTTACATAAGAATCAATCTCCTCGATCCTTTTACCCTTCTTAACAAATAGTTTTACTTCATCAAGTTGTTCTCCATCGTTATAAATATTTACACTCGTTTCAAAATTCTCATTATAGATCTTTTTTCTGGATATCGGTGTGTAGATCTGATGTTTTTCAGGGAGGTTTAACAGCAGGGAATCAACAGGTAAAAAAGTTTCTGTAACAATCTTCTTTTTTAATTTTCTATCCGGATTTACATAAAGTCTTATCGTATCATTTTTATAAATATCCATGTTCGGGAAAATAAATTTCCCCTGTTGATCAGTTGGAGTCACAGCGGTTGTGTTGTGATAAAAAACAGAGACATTCTCATGGGTAAGAGGCACACTGTTTTGTTTGTTGACCACCTTCCCTTGAATCTGAATACCTGTTTCAAATAAATGCTTAAATACCCTTTTACCTTCATTCTTAGCGCTGTTTTTCCCAATTTTTTTCCAGTCAAACATTCTCCAGCCCTGTGTCATTAATAAATAATCCAGATCTTTTATTTTTGTTTTACTCTCAAAATAATACTTCGGATCTTCAATATGCCCCCTGACTTCAGAATTTAAATAATAATCGGAAAGGAAAGTTCTTACAGGATTTTGCGAAATACTTTCTTTAGGCAAAACTGAGATGCCTACATTAAAAACAGAATCTTTTCCTTTGTTATAGAGCATGATATTTACCGAATCTTTTTCTCTGTGACCTGTTACGGCCAGGATCTTGTGGTCAAGATTAATTCCTTTACCATTAAAAAAGATCCTTTCTGCCACAGGATTAAAGTGCGCATCAAACAAAGTGATCGTATTCAATCCTTTAAACAGATCACTTTTTTTAAGAACCTGCAATGAGGTTATCCCTCCGTTAAAATTAAGCGTTCCGGCTAAAGCAATATTGTAGCGGTTATAGATGATATAATGAAATGTACTGTTGGAATTAAACTTATTGGTTCTGATAAAAATTCTGAATTCTTCAGCAGTTTCTAAAACATTGAGAATTGCTCCGGTTTTCTTAATCAAAGGCAGATCAACAGTACTGATACTATCAACAAATTTTCTGAGCCGGTAATGTTTATTCTTTTCCGGATGAAAATCGAACCTGCCTAGTCCTTTCTCATTGGTTTTAAAGATAGTAACCAGATTCCCTTCTTCGTCTTCTATTTCACCGGAAAAGAAAAAGCCATTGTTATATTGATCCACCACCTTTACCCCAACGCGGGTAGGAACATCTTCTACAAGATTTCCTGATTCCGGAAAAAACCATATGCCGGAATGTTCCTTTAAAGGTTTCATTTTTGTCTTGGTAGTTTTTGTATCAATATTTACCTGTATTCTATCGATAAATTCCTTCTCGAAATTCATCGACCAAACTGTTGATACCTTTAAATACAGGTCTTTTTCATTATAATCTGCCGGAATTTGAAAAGTATTTTGTGCAATACCTTCATTGGCCTTTAAGATCATCCGTTCCAGTAAAATTCCTTTCGAATTGTAAAAGTCAGCATAGATCTTTTTTGTAATTTTAGATAATCTTTCTTTCTGCTTATCGACAATATAGACCTGAAACCAGATATTTTCACCGGGGAAATAATTAGATTTGTTAAATTGTGTATAGAAATATTCGTGATAAAATCTGGTATCTTTATGAAAAGCACTGATATATTTATCCATCAGATGATTTTCCTGAGAAAAACTGTTCAGACTGAAAAATAAAAGGAAAACCAGTATTAAAAAAGATCGCATTAATAAACATTTGTTACCAAAAATAATCAATATTTCATTGAATATTAGTCAATTCATTCAAATTTATAAATGGGAAATCAAATATCCGGATTTAAAAAACTCTCCCTCCCAATAACAGCAAAACATTTGTATTTTTGTAATCTCAGAAAAAATAACTGAGAGAAATTAAATTTGAGAGTAAACAAAAGCATATCCCTGAAAAATAAACCTGATTTTAAAAAAGATCTTCTCTTATGGGCTCAACAGCATAAAGTAGTTTTTTGGCTTGATTCCAATACAGCTGCGGAGAATTTCAATGTGAGATATTCCTCCTTTGAAGCTGTTCTTGCTCTTGACGTTCACCGGGAGCTCAAATGTGATTACAAGGCTGCTTTTAGCAAACTAAAAACTTTCCGTAAAGAATGTAACGATTTTATTTTTGGGTATTTTGCTTACGATCTGAAAAATGATATTGAGCAACTTACCTCGAATAATTATGATGGATTACAGTTTCCTGATTTGTATTTTTTCCAACCCAAAAAACTTTTTTTCTTTAAAGATGAGCATTTAAACCTTTCTTATTTAGAAGAATACCAGAGTGAAATGGAGCAGGATCTTAGCGAAATAGAAAAAATTCAGTCAGTAGATCAAAATTTTAGTCCACCGGAAAAGATCCGGATCAAAGAACGCATCTCAAAGAAATCCTATTTTAAAAAGGTTGATTCTATACTTGACCATATCCACCGTGGCGATATCTACGAGGTTAACTTTTGCCAGGAATTTTATGCAGAGAATACTTCGATAGATCCATTAAGCGTTTACCAGGAACTTAATAAGATCTCAGGTCCGCCCTTTGCAAATTTTGTAAAGCTCCATGATCAATATTTACTTTCCGCCTCTCCTGAACGATTTGTTAAAAAACTCGGTTCAAAGATCATTTCACAACCCATTAAAGGTACGGCAAGAAGATCAACAGATCCTATTGAAGATCAGAAACTGGCAAAACAACTTTCAAAGGATCTGAAAGAACGCACAGAAAATATCATGATCGTAGATCTGGTACGTAACGATCTTTCTAAAACAGCTGTTAAAGGCAGCGTAAAAGTAGAAGAGCTGTGTGGAGTTTATTCTTTTAAACAGGTGTACCAACTGATTTCAACAGTTACTTCCAGTATTTCTGAGGATACTGATGTGGTGGATGTTATAAAAAGCCTCTTCCCTATGGGAAGCATGACCGGTGCCCCGAAAATATCGGCGATGGAGATCATCGAAGAACTTGAAGAAAGTAAAAGAGGATTGTATTCGGGTGCCGTAGGCTATTTTTCCCCGGAGGGTGATTTTGATTTTAATGTGGTCATTCGCAGTATTTTATACAACAAGCAGCAGCAATATATTTCTTTTACTGTAGGAGGCGCTATTACTTCACAGTCGATCATAGAAAAGGAATATGAAGAATGTCTTGTAAAGGCCGGTGCGATGAAAAAGGCTTTGAATGCTTAATCTTCAAGCTTTCTTGACATATTTTTAACTGTAGTTTTTCTAAGCAGCAACAGTGGAAACGAAACCCCTATGGTTAAAGAGATCAGGATAAAGAACATGGTAAAACCATTGGAAAAGATATCATTTATAAGCTCCCCTCTTTTTGCGGATTCTGTTTCAATAAAAGTAAAATTCATAACAGCCAGCACAGTTTTATAGGCAAAATAGCCGGGAATCATGGGAATCACCGCCGGAATAGAAAAAACAACCGGAGGTTGATGAATCTTATGGGCCAGAGGCATACTTAAAAAACCAACGGTTAAAGCTCCGGCAAAACTGGCTACAATGATATTGGTATTGAGATGCAAAAGAATAAACTTGATGAGTCCTGCTATAAATCCTAAAAAGAATACTGTGAAAATAGCTTTTTTAGGAATATTGAAAAGAATTCCAAAACCCAGTGCTGCAACTCCCGACCAAATAGCTACTTCTAATATTTTAAAGAATTCTGTCATTTCTTATTATTGAAAAATTAATAATGCTCCAAACAATCCCATAGCTATAGCCATAACGATCATCAAACCCGAAGTAAACCGAACCTGACCATTGAGCAAATTGTTATCTAAAAGATCGGTAAAAGAGTTGATCAGAGGAACTCCCGGTACAAGAAAAAGTATAGAGGTTGCCAGTGCAAGATCAGGACTATCACCAATATCATAAACAACACCCAGCGATGCCACAGAAGAAGCGATAAACGAAGCCAGTAAAACCCTGAAATACATATTATAATCTTTTTTATGAGCTTCCTGAAGCACAAAAAGACCAACAAAAGTACTTACCATAGCAACAGCCATACTGATATAATCACCTCCAAAAATATTACAAAAACCGGCTCCTGCCAGACTCACGGCCAGCAATACCTGTATTCTGGAATATCTTTTTCTCGACCTGATATTTTTAAATTCTTCTTCTATTTGCTCAAAACTCCAGCTATTTTCCAGGGCTTTCCAGCTGGCCTTACTGATACAGGAAATGGTGGTAAAATTAATGGCATAAGAAGGCATATTCTGAACCTTGGTATAGGTTTCCCCGGTATGATTATCAGTAAGGGTCATAACAAGCGTCTTATGACTGATCATACTGAATGCCCTGCAACCCAAAACCAATGCAAACCGGTTAATGCTGGTATTCGCACGGTTGGTATTAGCTCCTGAAACCATTAAAGTAATAGCAATATCTAAAAGCAGATTGGTTTTCTTTTTCAGGATCTCAAGTGATTCCATAAACTTGGTTTAAAGATGCAAAGTTAAGGCAGATATTCAGACAATAACAATACTCTTCCTAAAAATATTAAAATTTATTTTCAGCTGTTTTGTTAAGGGTTTGTTGTGGATAAATTCAACTATTATTTTCCGCTTAAAAACAACTATTTAAACTTTTACCAACTTCGGTAAAGCTTTAATTCACAATAAAATATAAGTGATATTGTAGCTAATTATTCTTATTTTTTTTACGTTCCTCTTTCTTTCCCCTTTTCTGCTTTTCTGCATCAGTTTCAACAACCATGGTAACAGGAAGAGTAAATTTCATTTTTTGTCCGTTCTCTAAATTTTTAGGAGGATCTAATTTTGGCAATTCCTTAACCATTCTAATGGCTTCTTCTTCAAATATTTTGTGAGGTCCACGCGCTCTAATATCAACAATCTCCCCTTTCGGGTTTACAGCAAATTGAACGTAAACTTTAAAAGAATCGCCACCCTTATATCCCATTCGTTTCGCTACACTATCAATTTTCTTCCTGTTTAAGTTTTGAGTGGCATCCGATATGATTTTGTTATAATTGCTCTGGCCATTGATTAGATAAGAAGTAAAAATTAAGAAAACTAAAATTCCTTTTTTCCTCATAATTCTATAATTCTGACTAACATCAAATTTTGTTGTCGATTAACAGTTGTTTATATTTTGTTCAAATTTATCATTTTCACTACTTTTTTTATTTCCTCTTTGAGGTCAGTACGAGAAATTAATCTCGGTATTTCATGATCTTGTGAATTAGCTACAGCTCCTTTTTGCAAAAATACTTTATTAAAAACCTAAGAGAATATTTCTTTTCACTATTGTCCGATAAACTTTGATATGTAAATCTTTGACAAGCAATTCATACGATTAAAAAAGTAAGCTAAAGTTTCTTAAAAGTCCCATTACCCTTTAATTGCATAGGCTTTGAGACGTGTTTAATGGTTTTACCGGACAAAATTGATTTCTTTTATATCATCATAAGAAAAACTATTCAGCAACCACAAAAGTCCGCTAAGAATAATTGCACTCAATAAAATGATCAAAAATAATCTAAACCGGTTCTCCTTCCTCTGGTTAAGCATCTTACCTTTGATCTTTGCCAGCTCCTCAGGAGTTGCTTTCTTTTTAAAGAACGATCCTTTATTTTGTTTTTTTGAATACAATCCACCACGATCAAAATACGATTTCCTTTTTGACCGGGAATTGTTTTTAATGTGGTGATCATAGATTGTACTGAACCTCCAAAACTCATAGATATTTTTTTTAAGATATTATTTTGCACCTGTTATAAACCAGAAGCTTAGGCTCGTCAAGCATCATTTACTTGGTAGTTTCACCTCCCATTTTGGTAAACACACTATCAATTGGTTCCCAGAGTTCAATTTTATTTCCTTCCGGATCCATGATATGAACAAATTTACCATATTCATATTCTTCTATCTCATCCACAATAATTACGCCATTCTCTTTTAACTTTCTTACCAGACCTTCAATATTCTGAACCCTGTAATTGATCATAAATTCTTTTTCAGAAGGCTTAAAATAATCTGTATTCTGATCAAAAGGG
>JANTGS010000068.1 GCA_024762795.1 Flavobacteriaceae bacterium
CAAAATCCTTTCCCATGCTTTCGCATGGTAGGTTTTTTTTGTTTTTTCTTCGCCTTTCGAAAGTAAATTCCCTATTCGGGATTAGCTCCTGGTGTCAAGTTAAGTGCATTTTGACATATAAGACACCGTTATTTTTGTTGAGTGCAAGGCGAAAAATTTAAGCATAGCCGTGCTATGGTTAAAATTTTTAAAGAAGCAATAAGCAAAAAGAACAAGTCTTGGTATGTTAGGAATATATTTGACTTGACACCTGAAGTCGCTGATCCCGAATCGGGAAGGATTCAAGCAAAATCCTTTCCCATGCTTTCGCATGGTAGGGTTTTTTGTTTTTTCTTCGCCTTTTGAAAGTAAACTTTCAAGGCTCAGAAAAAACAAAAAATCCCTTCAAACTTCGTTTGAAAGGATTTTGCTTGTCGGAGTGGCGGGATTTGAACCCACGACCTCCACGCCCCCAGCGTGGCGCGCTAACCGGACTACGCTACACCCCGAATTATTAACGCATTTTTCTAATCTGCTGCAAATATAAAAATTGTATTGCTAAGCAGACAAGAATAATTGAGTATTTTTTTACTCTACACTAAATAATGTTTATAAATATCATTAACTTAGTGCTTGACTAACCGAAGCAAATGGGCTTACAGAAAGTCTCAATTTATTTTAATCTCATGAAACCTCAGGAAGGAGAACCCGTAATCTGGAAAATAGATGACCTTGATCTGGAAATAAAATATCCTGAAAAACAGTACTGGCCGGAAGATCATATTAGTAAATTAGACCTGCTGAATTATTACCGGGAGATCTCTAAAACAATACTCCCTTATTTTAAGGACCGACCTGTAACTCTTCATTATTTTCCAAGAGGGATCCATAAGATCTCTTTCTATAAAAGAAATTTTGAGCAGAAAACCGAGGGGCCGATCCAAACCGCAGTGTACCATGAGATCAGTCAGCAAAAAGATATTCAGGTTCCTGTGATCAATTCTGAAAAAGGATTACTCTGGCTGGCAAATAAAGGCTGTATCGAATTTCATTTATGGAATTCAAAAATAAACCACCTCCAAAATCCTGACTGGATCATATTTGACCTGGATATTAATAAAAATACAGCCTTCGATAAAGTATTACAAGCAGCCCTGATCGTTAAGGAAGAACTCGATAAAAATAATCTGAGATCCTCCCCTAAAACTTCGGGAGGTACCGGACTTCATCTCTATGTTCCGGTTTATCCGGAATACAGCTTTGATACCATAAGAAACTGGTTAAAAGTTCTTGTTGAACGGCTTTCAAAAAAATATCCTGATCTGATCTCCCCGGTGGGCAGGGACAGAAAAACACATCAGGGAAACAAGGTCATCATCGATATCATGCAAAATGTGATCAGCAGGAATACGGCAGCCCCCTATACGGTCAGGGCTCATCCGAAAGCGCCTGTATCCACCCCCTTAAAATGGCAAGAAATTGAAAGAGGAGGCTTTACTCCTACAGACTTTAACCTTAAAAATATTCCCGATCGAATTAAAAAGTATGGTGATGTATTCTCCGGGATCTTAACAAATCCTCAGGAACTAGCTTTGTAATTTTAACTCTTATGTTTTAATGAATTACAGTAAAAATATTAGTTTCTACTGCTTAATTACCAATTTCTTAAAACTAATCAGCACTCAACTCTAAAAGAACCGGGCAATGATCAGAACCAAAATAATCCGGTAAGATCTCCGATTTTTCCACGCGATTCATCAGGTTTTTACTTACCAAAAAATAATCAATTCTCCAGCCGGTATTTCTGGCTCTGGCATTAAAGCGGTAACTCCAGTAAGAATAAACTTCTTTATCGGGATGCAAATTTCTGTAGGTATCTATAAAACCCGAATTGAGCAAACGGGTCATTCCATCGATTTCCACCTGAGTATATCCCGAGGTCTTATTGTAATTGGACTTGTCATTTTTTAGGTCGATCGCCTGATGGGCTACATTAAAATCGCCACAAACCACTACGGGTTTTTTCTTTTTAAGTTTATTGAGATATTTACGAAAATCCTTATCCCACTTTTGACGGTAATCGAGCCTTTTTAATCCTTGTCCGGAATTGGGCACATAAACATTGACCAGAAAGAAATCAACATATTCTGCACATTGAACCCTGCCTTCCTGATCGTGTTCTTCCACACTCATATCATTGGTAACAGCTATAGGTTCTATTTTAGAAAGAATAGCCGTTGACGAATATCCCTTTTTTACTGCTGAATTTGTAAATAACTGATATTCTGATAATTCTGATACAGCTTTTTCAACTTCAGCATCCTGTGCTTTGGTTTCCTGTAAACAGAGAATATCGGGATTGATCTCCTTGACAGAAGTAATAAAATCTTTTTTAATGATGGCTCTGATACCATTTACATTCCAGGAAACAATTTTCATGATCTTAAATTTAATTGGTAAAATTATCGAAAATTAATTACAATTAGTATTAAGTCATATGTATTGTTTCGGATATTTTGAAACTTATTCTTACTAAGAATAAGACAAAATATTTAAGCATAGCCCCAAGGTTAAATATTTCAACGAAACTATGGATAAAAATAACAAATCTTGGCAAGGCTAAAATATGCTTGATTTAAGGGTAGTTGTTATAGGCAAACAAGATCAATAAACAGGGCTGATCTTTATATTTAAAACTACCGTGAATGCCCCTAAAAGCAGTCCCCTTCTACTCTGAGAGGAGCATTTCAAACGGTGGTTTTAAATATCAAAAAATGATCATTTAAAGTAATTGCCCGAAATCATACTCTGATATTTCAAAAATCAAATCAATCAACCTTTTTAAGATAATTTACAATCAATAATTCCAGGCAATTTTCTTTTCATAAACATAGAAAATTCATACATTGCGTCAAATTTACACATTAAAAATATTAAAAAAAAATAAACCATGAAAAAATTTGCCGGCATCCTGATAAAAATTTTACTTTTTATAGTAGTTATACTTTTAATTGCGGGAAGTGTTATGTACTTTTTAAAATACCGAGAAATAAAGAGTAATTACGCCCTGTTAGGCAAGGAAGCTCCGGTTTTGGAAGCTGACGGGATTTCTTTTAGAGACTTGAATAAAAACGGGAAACTGGATGTTTACGAAGATACCCGCAGAACTACTGATGAAAGGGTAAACGATCTGGTAAATCAAATGAATCTGGAAGAAAAGGCCGGAACGATGTTTATTACCATGTCGTTACTACCGGAGGATGGTAAACTGGTTGATATGCCCGAATTTACCAAAGGTAAAATGATGATGATGATGTCGATGATGATCCCTCCTGTTTCCGGATTGATCGCCAAAAAGAATATGAATAGTTTTAATATTTTTGGTTCAGGTACTGCTGATAAAATGGCTGAATACAATAATAATATTCAGAAGGCAGCTGAACGAACCCGGCTGGGAATCCCGGTTACCCTGGCTACCGACCCGCGTCATGGCACTGAAAATAATCCGGGTGCTGCTATTTTTACCGAAGCTTTTTCTCAGTGGCCTTCACCTTTAGGTCTTGCGGCAACACGTGATACTGTACTGGTACGAGAATTTGGAGATATTGCACGGCAGGAATACAGATCTATCGGGCTCAGCCTTACCCTAAGTCCTATGGCCGATCTCGCCACGGAACCTCGCTGGGGAAGGATCAATGGTACCTTTGGTGAAGATGCCGAACTTTCGGCAATGATGACCAAAGCTTATGTGCTCGGTTTTCAGGGAGATTCACTTAATCAGAAAAGTGTAGCGTGTATGTCGAAACATTTTTCAGGAGGCGGCCCTCAGAAAGACGGGGAAGATCCGCATTTCCCTTACGGAAAAGAACAGGCCTATCCGGGTAATAATTTTAAATATCATATCATTCCGTTTACCCAGGGAGCATTGGCTGCCAAAACAGCTGCTATCATGCCCTATTATGGTATTCCTGTGGGTCAAACCCCTGAAGATGTGGCCTTTTCGTTTAACAAAACTATTATTACTAAGATTTTAAGAGATTCATTACATTATGACGGTGTAGTTTGTACAGACTGGAATATCATCAGTGATTCTAAGATCGGGGAAGGAAGAGCCTGGGGAGTGGAAGATCTGACACGTATTCAACGTGTAAAGAAAGTGCTGGATGCCGGATGCGATCAGTTTGGGGGTGAAACTTGTCCGGAACTGATTGTTGAGTTGGTTAAAAGCGGACAAATCTCAGAAGCAAGAATCGATGAGTCTGTAAAAAGAATTTTAAAAGATAAATTTATACTGGGGCTTTTTGATAATCCATATGTCGATCCTGAAAAAGCAACTACAATTGCCGGCAGGACAGATTTCAGAACCAAAGGTAAAATTGCTCAGGCAAGATCAACAGTACTTCTTAAAAATCAGGAAATCTTACCCCTTGAAAAAGGAGTAAAGATCTATGCTGATGGTTTTTTAACCCCTGAAGACCTGAATAAATACGGTGAGGTGGTGAAAAATATTGAGGATGCCGATGTGGTAGTCACTCGTATCAGGACTCCCTTTGATATTAGAAATCAGTATTTTCTCGAAGCTTTTTTCCATCAGGGAAGGCTGTATTATAATAAGGAAGAAAAGCAACGTATTTTTAACTTTGCTACTAAAAAGCCAACTGTAGTAGTGGTTAACCTGGAAAGACCTGCAATACTGACTGAGGTCAAGGAAAAATGTGGTGCACTGGTTGCCGAATTTGGCACTTCAGATGATGTTTTAACAGAAATCTTATTCGGAAAAGAAACTCCAAGCGGAAAATTACCTTTTGAGTTGCCTTCCAACTGGGAAGCTGTTCAAAATCAGCTGACTGACGTACCTTACGATTCTAAGGATCCTTTATATCCGTTTGGTTTTGGACTCACTTATTAAGATATTAAGACCATTGCAAAACTGTAAAGAACTATGAAATAAAGGCAATTCTTTGCCCAACTTCTTCCTTCTTCTAAAACAAGCCTGCCGCAGACCTGTTTATTTGAGCGTCGAATTTGAACAAATTATTGCCTTTTGCAACGGTTTTAGATGACTGAAATTATAAGTTTTTTTGTAATATTACAATCCATTAAAATATAATATGCTTGTAAAACTCATCCTTATAACAATTCTGGTATTTGTTTTCAATATACCCTTTGGTTACTGGCGTGCCAATGTAAAGAAATTTTCTACCCAGTGGGCTTTGGCCATACATATACCGGTACCCTTTATCATCATGGCCCGTATCTTTTCAAAGATCGGGTTTGCCTGGTATACCTATGTTTTTTTAGTTGGAGCCTTTTTTGGAGGCCAAAGATTCGGCGCTTACCTATACAACAAAAGAAAACTTAAGAATAAAACAATGAGTTCAAATATTTTCAGGGACCTGCTGGATAAGGAAATGATCACTCATTGAACAAGGCTTCCATTTCTTCCAGGGTCTTCCCTTTAGTTTCCGGAATAAACTTCCATACAAAAATGATAATAATGACAATAAATCCGGAAAAGATAAAATAAGGCAAGGCATTGTTCCAAACCCCTCCGTCCATCTTTAATTTATTGGCATCGCTTTCAACAATCATCGGGAAGGTTTGAGAAACAAAATAATTGGCCAGCCACTGTGCTGCTACAGCTATTGACATGGCAACGCTTCTTACTTTATTTGGAAATATTTCCGACAGGATCACCCAAACCACCGGCCCCATAGACATCGCAAAGGATCCGATAAAAACAAGGATCCCTATCAAACTTATAATTCCTCCTGTTTTAGAAATTGTTGGTGCTCCTAAAGCATTCAGATGTGAATAATCATCAAAATACAGAGCAAATCCCATCATTAAAAAACCAATCAACATCCCAAAAGCCCCTATAATTAAAAGAGGTTTTCTTCCTAGTTTATCTACTGTATACATTGCAATAAAGGTAAAAACCAGGTTAACTGTAGCTAAAAGAACCTGTTGCTGTAAAATATCATCCTTACCAAAACCTAAGGCTTGTTCAAAAATATCTGCTCCGTAATACAATACTGCATTGATCCCTGTAAATTGTTGTAAAACGGATAAAATAGTACCAATAATCACAATGGGTAAAATGCCCTTTGAAAAAATTGAAGCTTTTTCCTGTTTCTCATCATTTTCTATGGATTCTTTTATTTCTTTATATTCCTTTTCTGCCAATTCACTTCCGTGAATTCTTGTTAAAATACTTTTGGCCTGATCATTTTTCCCTTTAACCATGAGCCATCTCGGACTCTTAGGGACAAAGAATAACAGAATAAAGAACAATGCTGCCGGAACCAGTTCAGACCAAAACATATACCTCCAGCCCACATTTATATTTTGTTCCTGCGATAAATTTTTACCAATAAAGTAGGTTACCAGAAAGACGACAAAAAAGCCAATTACAACTGCCAGCTGATAATAGGTAACAAGATTTCCACGGTTTTTGGCGGGAGCAATTTCGGCAATGTACATAGGAGCATTCATCGAAGCTATCCCAATACCTATTCCCCCAAGTATTCTAAAGATCACAAGTAAGGTAGTAGATTCCGGTAATACTCCGGGCATCCCCGAACCCCAGGCCGAAATAGTAAAAAGAACAGCAGAAATTATCAATGAAACCTTTCTTCCATAGAGCCTGCTTAAGAATCCGGCTCCCAGTGCCCCTGCTAAAGCTCCTAAAAGAGCACTGCTTACAATAAAACCTTTAAGAGCTCCTGTTAATTCAAAATACTTTGAAAAATAAAACTGGGTTCCGTTTATTACACCCGTATCATAACCAAACAGCAAACCTCCTAAGGTAATCACGATGGTTATAAAATAAATATTGATTCTTTTTTGGGATGAATTTGGCATCTGTCTGGATTTTAAAATTTGTATTAATATTTCTTTGTGATAAATTTAAGAAATAAAATCATTCCAAACATAATTCTTTATCTATAGTTTAGACATTCATAGAAACTTATACGATCTTTCTGACATATTTTACATATTTATTTAATCTATTCCTAAGCCCTTTTATAAGAATTTTCAGTGCCGAAGCAGAAAATTCTGATCAGATAAATCATTAACTTTTTATCCTTGTCATCACCCCCTCTAATTCACAGGCTGTAGCAAGGGTATTACTGATAGTTCCAAACCTGATTATATTTTTATGCCAGTTGTTTATTTTTCGTTCATCGATGTCCGTTTCTACTTCAAGTGTATAATCAATTCTTTTCATAGAGGGCGGATTATCATTACGTTCGCCTTTTACTTTAATTTTCGCTGTTTTATATGGATATTTTAAGATTTCGGAATAACGCTCCAGATTTTTCAGAATACAGGCGGCCAATGCCGATAAAAGCAATTCGGCAGGATTAGGCAGAACTGTATCTCTGCCATTGCTTGCATCAAATTCTATAATTGATTTATTAGCTAAACTTTCTGCTTTCCCTCCTTTTTGGGATACGGCGCTAATTTTATACTCAAGCATGATCTTTTTATTTTTTAATTAATTCTTTATTGTCGGCAACTGAAAACTCCGGTTGTAAGGTTACATGGTGGATTTCATATTTCGAATGAAGGTATTCCTTTACCGACTGTAAAACCTGTTCAAATCCGGTAATCTTAACATCCTCTTCCATATCGATATGCGCCTCAAACATGATATCGTGTTCATTGATCTGCCAGATATGAATATGGTGAATATTTTTTATTCCCTTTATAGCTGAAATATTATCTGCAACTTCTTTAATATCAATATCTTCAGGTGTAAATTGCATGATGATCTTTAAAGAGGATTTAAATATGTCCCAGCTTAAATAAAGCAGATAAATGGCAATTAATATTGAAAAAACAGGATCGATCCGGTAAAAGTGAAAATATTTCATCATTATTCCACCGATCATTACCGCAATTGAGGTCATCATATCCCCCAAAAGATGGAGGTATGCTGACTTCATATTCATATTTCCTTCAGCATCTTTTTTGATAAACAGCACACTTAAAGCGTTGACCAGAATACTTCCTGCGGCCAGCCAGATCACCAGATCACTAGAGATCTCAACCGGGTTGATCAGGCGTTCAACGGCTTCATACAGAATATAGAGAGCCAGGATAATTAAAGTAGTTGAATTTAAAAATGCCGCCAGAATTTCGCTTCTTTTTAATCCGAAGGTTTGTTTTTCTGTAGCTTCCCGTTTTGACAATTGATTGGCGATATAGGAAATGATTAAGGAAAGTACATCAGAAAAATTATGAATGGCATCAGAAATCAGTGATATACTTCCTGATATAATCCCTCCGATAAGTTCTGCCAAACTAATTCCTGCATTGAGCAAGATGGTAAAAAATAAATTTTTACCCTCTACTTCATGATGATGATGTTCGTGTCCCATTTTATTTACTTTTAAAATTTTTATTATTTAACAGGGACAAAATTACATAAGTTTGAATGCAACTTAATTGCAAAATCAAATTACTCACACCTGATTGCACATATTATTGTTTTTGGCATTTTTCACAAATCCCGTTAATCATCAATGAATAATTGTTTGCCTTATAATTGTCGGGTAATTTTAAGATTGGAATGTCAAAACCGGTTAAACAAACCGTATTACCACAAATATCACAATGAAAATGCGGGTGAATCCGATGATGGTTGACCTGGCAAGTATTGGAACACAAGGCGTATTTTACAGATTTATCATCATCTTTAATACTATGCAACAAAGCCTTTTCTTCAAAGGTTTTAAGCGTTCTAAAAATAGTTGCCCTGTCTGCCCAGGGCAATGCCAGTTCAATATCAGCCAGGCTCAAAGTATGTGTATTCTTTAAAAAGACGTCTAATACTAAAATACGGTTTGCCGTAATTTTAATATTCTTTTCTTTTAGTAATTGTTCGGCATCAGATTTCATTAGGTTTATTTTGTGATAAATGGGTGAAACAAATCCCGGGATAATCCCGGTTGGTCCTTAACTTTAAAAAATCAAGTATTTTATAGACTGTTAATCCATATAGTCGTGATCATAGACCAGACAAGCAACAATTATTTTACCATCACATCAATTTGTGTTCCTTCCTTAATATTATCCGTTACCGGACAACGACTTTCAGTTTCTTTCAGCCAGGCTGATATCTCTTCTTCGGTTACATTTTCAAAATCCGGTTTGATCGAAACCCTGATCGTTTGAAATCCGGCACGTTCATCAAAAGAACAACCCATAAAATTACATGGGTTCATACTTCCGTTGATATCGATCTTCATCCCCTTGAGTTTTAAACCTTTTTGTCGTGCTATCTCATGACCTGTAACATTTAAGCATCCTGCTAAAGACATTAAGAGTACCTGTATCGGGCTTGGGCCCAGATCTGTTCCTCCCATATGCTCAGGTTCATCAATGATCATTTTAAATTTCCCTGATTGAATTTTGAGTCTTGCCGGTGTTTCACTCTTCGCATGAACACTTACATTTACCTGCTTTGCAGCAGCTGCTCCTGAATTGTTTAATTTTTTTACTTCCATTTTTTAATCATTTAAATTTTCTAATATTTTATTTATTGAAGGCCGGTAACCTCTGGCAATAATTTTATCGTTAATTAGTATGGTAGGCAACAGCCAAGTTCTGTATTTTATAAACTCACTGATATCACTGATGATCATAAATTCTGCTTCGATATTATTTTCTTTAAAGAACTCTTTTAAAAATCTGATGATCTTTTGAGTTCTCCTGCATCCCGGCACGGGAGATAATATTTCTACTTTATTTATCATACCATAATTTGTCTTATTTATTACAATGCAGTATAAATCAGTTTTACAGCCATCAGCAATAAAATTACAGCCAGTATTTTTTTAACCAGATCTGCATGTAATCTTTTATGCATAAATGCAGTTCCGAGGCTTGCCCCAATTATTCCTGCAACAGAAGCAATTATTAAAATATGCCAGTCAACATCTCCAATGGCCCAATAGGTCAAAAAACCTGAAAATGATGAAAAGGGAACTACAAAAGCAGTAATTGCAGCTATTTTCTTTGGATTAAAACCAAGCATCAGCATCAAAGGTGAAATGATTCCTCCACCTCCAATTCCGAGTAAACCCGATAATAATCCGGCCAAAGCTCCAACCATGGTTAATTGAAAATAAGGCGTATCTTCTCTATAGCTGTTTTGTTCTTTTTTCTTGTGAAATAAAAACATAAAACCCGAAAACAATAAAAAGCCAATCAACAAATACAAAATGATTTCATTTGCTATAAACTTTGATATATAGGCTCCTGCAATGGCAAACAAAAAAGAAGAGATAATTATGGGAATACCAATTTTAAAATCTAGGCGTTTATTCTTTATATTGTTTATACTGGCTCCGCTTAAGCTCACTGTATTGTAAAAAAGCCCTACAGGTTTCGCTATATTGATGGGAATACCCAATGATACTAATATAGGAATCAAAATTATGGCTGCCCCTATCCCTCCCAGTGAGAAAATAAATGCGGCAACAAAAGAGATTATAAAAATTAGTATATCCATCGTATAATTTACAATATATTATATTTCAGACAGTTGTTTAAAGATCCTTCCCGGTTTTAAAATGGCCCCTATCTCCTCATTGCCTGCTGAGATCCATTTAACCTTTTCAAAATCTTTTGAGATCAAATAGATATAGGCCCAGGATGCACGTGTTTTTGATGAGCAAAATGTTCCGATCAATTGATCTTTTGGTAATTTATCAATTTTGTCGGGCAGTTCCTCTATAGGAATTTCAATTACTTTTATTCCAAACAAATCGAAATTAAATCTTATCGTATCACATTCTTCTTTTGAACGAACATCGAGAAAAACAGCGCCATTTTGTGTTAGAAAATTTTCAAAACTGATAACATGTTTGCCCTTTCCGGTAAAACTTAATTTCATTTTTTTAAGTGCTTCTTCCATTGTTTTAATTTTTAATGATTCAATTTATTTTTATAGATGATCTGATACAATTCTACCAGACGTTGCCCTGTGGCATGAGCATCTCTTATGGCCAATGGATCGTACTCTAATCCACCCATTTCTGTAAAAGTAAAACCCAAAGCCCCACTGCCCCCAAGGATCATTCTGTGCCTGAGCATAAACGCATGTAAGGTATTTATGGTGCTTTCTATATATCGTCTGCCTGTGATAACATAACCGCCAATCTTATTCCGTAAAGCCCCCTTCATCCACCAGGTTCGTTCCATCAACATTTTTATTTCGGAACTTACATCGGAAAATTGCGAGGGTGAACCAAAGATGATGATCTCAGCCCGGATTATATCCTGCATTACTTTTTGCAAATCATCTTCTACCACACAATATCCTGTGGTTTTACAATCTCGTGTAGAGCAACATCCTGTAAATTTTAATTCACTCAGATATACTTTTTTGATCTCTGCTTCTTCCGGAAATTCTGACACGGCAGCATCCAGCATTTGTGCTGTATTTCCATTTCTTCGCGGACTACCGTAAATTGCCAATACTTTCATATTCTGTTATTTAATAAATTCCTTTTTTAATCAGGTGGGAACATTTACCAAAACACTGTTGCTTAAGCTCAGTAACCTGATTAAAAATAAGTTTTGATTTTATTATTTTTAATACAAATTATTATTTAGTCTGTTCGCTCTGAAGCTTTTCAAAAGCCTCGGTTATCTTTTTTTCCGTTAAAGGTTTTGGCGACTCCAGAATTTCCAGACACTCTTCTTTTTCCGGAAAATGACTGATCATCACCAGCTGATCATTTAAATAAGTTAAAGGAAATATCTTATCCTTAGGGTATTTATAGGCCAGATCAGCCAACGGATCCCCTTCCCAATAATCTACTTCCACATCTAATAAGGTATATTTAAAATTTTCTATTTCCGTAAACCAGTTTTTTGGTAAACATCTTCATCTGTGAGGTGGTATATTGGGTACAACAACCTATTAACCCGCCTTGTAATACAATTTTTATTTCGTTCATAATTTTAATTTATTTATCGTAAATTAACGATAATTGATAGTAAATTTTTTTAAAGAGAACAAGATTCATTATTATTAAATTCAATCTCTAAAAAATCACAAAATAATTCTTTGGCTTTAACCCAGTTCTCCTGATCTATACAGTATTTAACCTTGGGAGGATTAACTTCCCCCTGTATGAGACCCGCCTCTTTTAACTCTTTAAGATGTTGAGAAACTGTAGATTGAGCTAGTGGAAAGATATCTACCAAATCACCGGTAAAACAACACGAATGTTTATCGAGATACTGCAAGATCGATAAGCGGATAGGATGCCCCAGAGCCTTGGCAAATCGTGCCAGCAGATCTATATCTTCCTTAATAATGAATTTGGCATTTGAAGTTTTCATGCTGCAAATATAATCATTTTTATAGTTAATCGTAATTTTACGATAACTTTTTTATAAGACTATTGTGAGGTGAAATGGTAATGAAGTGAAACAGTAATGCGGGGATGCAGTGATGTGGGTCAGTATTTAAATTTGCGGTAAGAATTTTGATTTTTACCAGGTAAGTCTGAAAACAAAATTAGCTACCCGTCGAATTGATCTTTCATCAATAGTGTTAATCCTGTCATTAGTATAATCAAGCTGATATGATCTGCTTAGAATATTTTTAGTATTGAAAATATTCATTAAAGAAATACCTATTTTTCCTTTAATATTTTTTTGTTTTACAATATCAAAATTATAAGTACCTGTAAAATCAAAGCGTGAATATGTGGGAAGCCTGAAATTATTTATACCCTCATACAACAAGTATTTGAGTCCGTTATCATTTTCTCCTATTGAGACTTCTTTTGAATAGGGTTTTCCTGAATGCCAGTGCCAGCCAAGTGCAAATTTAAAATTTTTAAAATTATACTCATTTGACCAGTACAGGTTGTGTCTGATATCAGTATTGTTTGGAAATTTCTGTGATTCTTTAACGTCTTCAAAATTATTTATCGCTGAACTTAAGGTATAACTAAGAGATGATATAAAGTTATTTATTTATTTCTTCAAATAAAAGTCACTTCCAATAATCGTGCTTTCTCCTTTCTCAATTTTAATATTTTCATAATCAATAAACCCATTATTCAAAGTTGTCAGGCCATTAATTTCTTTAAAATACGTATCAACATGAAAGAACCAGTTTTTTTTAGAAAAACTTAATCCTGCTGTGTATTGCCAGCTGACGCTTAAAGGAATTTTATCATTGTTTGCAAGACTCCATACCTTATTTTCGAGGGTCAGATTTTGGTTTATGGTTTGATCGATCTGGCTTATTGCCTGTGTCATATTTTAGGCTGTAAGCTGAATGTTCAGGTGTGTATTCAGGTTCTTTGTAATATTGACATGGGGTTCCACTTTAAACTTATCAATAACACTAAAATATGTAAATCTGATCCCTCCTGTTATATCTAACAGGTTTTTCTTTAAACAAAAATTCATAAGCTCCAACTTTTGTCATTTCTGTACGAAAACGTGATATCGTACTATGATCCGGTGCAACCTGATCAATGCTCAG
>JANTGS010000069.1 GCA_024762795.1 Flavobacteriaceae bacterium
TTTAAAAATAAAATATTTAGGATTATCGGGATAAACACTAATTTGAGAAAAACAATTTAAAACCGAAAAAAATAAAATGGCAAAAAGATATCCTCTCATAACTAAAATTTTTAAAGTGATAGTTTCTTTAAAAAGATAATTTTTACCGGACCCAGCAGACCACTTTCCTGAAGATCATAATGATCATTTTTATTATTAACCGGGATGTCTTTCATAGGATAAGCCCATGGATTGGGTAACCGGGTTACATTTGTTTTTGTAATTCGCTCATTTAAAGGCAAACGCGCATCACCGCAAAGTTTGTTATGCCAAGTATTTGCTACTTTTATCTCCAGTTTATTCTTCCCTTTTCGAATAAAACCTGAAACGTCTATCTTATTGGGTTTTACCCAGGAGATTCCTGCATCCCTACCATTTACAAATACATGTGCAATATCCCGAACCAGGCCCAAATCAAGAATAATTTTATATTCCGGAATATCAATACTGTCCGGAATATTGATTTCCTTTTGGTAAGTTGCTGTCCCGGAAAAAAATCTGATATTGAATTCTTTCGACCTGTGCCATGAATAAAGATTATCAAATATAACATCACTAACTCCTTTTTCAGCTTTAGGGAAATTTACTTTCCAAACTCCTGATAATTTTAAAGATTCTGGGTTTTTATTAGCATCAAAAATTAGAGAATCTCCATCAGAATAATAAAAAACATATTTACCGGGATTATAAAGCAAAACTTGAGAAACATCCGAATTATTATCCAGCTCAAAGTATGATTTATTCTTTTTAACCGGGAAGATCTGATCTTGATTCCTGGTTATTTTATCTATAGGATTAATTTTATTAGCGGAGGTAAAAACAACAAATACTGATGCCTTAGGTTCCAAAGTAACAGGCATAAGAGTTTTGGTCTTATTACTGCTAAATATCCTGATTTTGTTAATCTTACCTGTTTCCGGATTCCAGAATTCAGGTTGTTTTCCGGTAACTCTAAATTGTGCTTCACCAAAAACTTTCTGATCAGATTTATTCCTAATAAAATAAATCTCTTCTTTATCTTTTGTTCTATGGATAAAATCAAGTTGCTTATTTTCTACATTTCCCTTAAAATCAAAGTCTGGTTCCACATTCATTTCCTGTAATACAGTTCTTACAGACTTTCCCCAAACAATTTTACCTTTTCCGTACTGATGTTCTGTCACAGTCTTACCATCACAATTTCCCCAAACCTTGTTAGCCAGTTTCAATACTTTCTTATCGTCTTCTTTCCAATTTACCAAGCCATTACTTCTTGTGGGTTTTCTTCCTATAACCGTAGCTCCACCTGCAATAAGCTCACTTAACTTTTTTAATACACCGTATATCATATAAGATTCATCAGGCAGCACAAGAACTTTATATTTCTGTCCATTATCCAATACAAGTTCATGGTCTTTTACCTCTAATTTATTCAAAATAATATCTGAATTGGTTACATCGTAATCATATCCATAACCCATATTCGGGTCATAATATTTTGGAGGTGCAAAATTTGGAACGGAATCTCCATAATACTGTAAAACATCTCCCACAAAATTCCCTTGTTGCAACATAAAACTGGTTCTGCCCAGGTAATCCATCCAGGGTTTAGCCATGGGCCACCAAATTCTATTCTCATGTATTAAAGTTCCAAAGGTGTAGGCCCATCCCGGCTTACCTGCCTCTTTAGGGGTATGTGGCCATGTATGAAAAACAATCCTGTTTAAACCTTCACAAAATGCCCTGTCAGCATCCTCCTTAAGATCTCCGGGGCTTTCTATCCAAATATGAAGGCCGGTAAAAGCCTCTGCCTCCACAAATTTCTGATTGTACAAATGAGATGCACTGGAAACACCTTTGATCACCTGAAGATCATTTGAGAACCTGTTTCTGGTTTCCTTATCCATGGCTGCAAAAAAACTGTTCTTCTTAGGGATATGCCAAAATTCTCCTCTCGGAAAACTAAGTACTCCGGATGATTTGATCGATTCAAATGGACAGTTATGTATTGGCATTCCGGGGCCGGCAGCTTCTGCAACGAAACCTATTCCATGATTTTCACAAATCTCCGTAGCTTTTTTATAATGACTATTGATAATAAGATCGGACCAGACTTCTCTGTAATCATATAAAAACCTCCGGGTGATTTCTTTATTTTCCACAGTAAAACCATGGAAAACAGGTAAAAACGGAATCATTGAATAGCCTTTCTGTTTCTCAAAGATTTCCGGTAACTTTTCTGTCCAAAGAAAACCTTTAACCTCATAACTATCTGTATAAAAATATTTTATACCGGATTCTCCAATAGGATATCCAAGTTTCTTTTCAATTTTATCAATAAAAAAATTAATATGGTCGATCGTTGCCTCCGGATTAAAATGATCAATCATTGGCCCACCGGAATTAGGGGAGCTGGAAATCATTGGCTGACCAGTATTCGTGCAAACATACCGGATGATCCGCCAATTCCCAGCCGGTGCTTTCCATTCCAGATTTCCAAATCTATCCATTTCATCTGTAATATCAATGATCTCACCTTTTTTAAGGCTTGCAGAATCTTTGGTTTTTGGCAAGGCTAATGTTCTTATATTTACATAGTATTCAGGTAAACCATCTTTACCTCTTGGAATGAACGTGTTTTTGGAACGATTGTTATTTTCTGTTTTATCAGGGAGAACAGGAAAACTCATTTTAATTTTAATAACTTCTCCTTTACTTTTAATGATCTTTTCAGATTTAAATAAACCCATCGTCTGATGCTCCGGTTTGGTCCAGTGCCCTCCGGCATTCCAACCGCTTGCTACAATTAGTCCCAGATCAAGCACCAGTCTTTTTGCCTCCTTTATTGCATGAACAATCCCATTAAGATATTCATCACTCATAAAAGCCGGTCCTGCCGGAACGATATTGTTTTCATCCATCACCTTGCTTACATCCCAAATATCAAA
Organism: Flavobacteriaceae bacterium; assembly: GCA_024762795.1. Lineage (GTDB taxonomy): Bacteria > Bacteroidota > Bacteroidia > Flavobacteriales > Flavobacteriaceae > Namhaeicola. Next base: position 2,967 of record JANTGS010000069.1, read on the forward strand.
ACCTCCCATGCCTTTTTCCTTTGCCTCTTCCATTTCATGGGTAATCTCATCTAAACTAAAATTTCCATCCACCCAATCCCACAGTGCCCTGGGCCGTGCTTCGATAGGCGGATTCTTAAAACCTTCCCGTAAAAAAGTAATCCCCGATTTATTTATAATTTCCTTTTGTTTTTCCTTTATACAGGTTGTCAGGAAAAAACCAGATAGAAGTATTAAAATTATAAATCTTTTCATTTGTTTTGGTTCTTGTATTTTAATCAAGATCGTCCGTTAGTGTCTTTACTCATTAAATATTGAGCAAACGCTCTTTTAAAAGATATTGTTATAAAAAATTGCACCATTGGGAGGCTGGGCATCCTATAGGAAAACCTTGGATAGACATACCTCTTAAAATTAATTTCATTTCTTATTTGATGATAATATTTGTTTTTTAAAATCACTGTTTACTAATCAAATTTTAAAATATTTTAATCTGCTTAAGCCGATCCTTAAAAAGTTTTCTATTTAAAAAAGCAAATAGAACGATATAGAATAATTCGTTGTATGCTATCATTTTAATTTAATTTATCCCTTTTTTTTCTCTCTTGTAAATCTTCTTCAATTAACTGTAGTTTCTTTTCATCTAATTTATAAAAAAAAAGGGGGATCACACATAAGATTGCAATGATTGCAGGGATAAAACTCATCAACATTTTGATGCCAAATATAGATTCTTCCGATTGCGCTTTATTTGATTCGTAGCCATAAAAAGCAAGGATCCACATGATAGCAGCTCCTCCGATGGCAACACCACTTTTTATCGACATATTAGTAGCTGAAAAGATCAATCCGGTTGCTCGCCGGTGCGTTTTCCATTCAGAGTAATCGGCTGTATCTGCCAACATTGACCATATTAAAGGCATGGTTGGGCCCGAAGCAAGAGAAAAGATAATCTGAGCCACAAAAATCAAAACAATATCCTCCGGTCCGGCAAAATAAAATATCACTTGCGAAAAAGCTATGATAAGTAATGAAATAACAAACAATCTCTTTTTTCCAATTTTTGATGATAACCATTTTGTGGGTAAAACACCCAATAGAGTTGCAATGGTTCCAACAACCATAAAGGAGGTTACAAGATCCTTATTACCGATATAGTATTCAAAATAATACATAATATCTCCACTTCTGATTATTATATAGATTAAAAGTAACATGGAAGTTATAAAAATCATGATCCAGTCTTTATTTTTTAACAGATCTTTCAGATCATCTTTTATTCTTGATATTTGTTTTGCCTCGGGTTGAATCCTTTCTTTTGCAGAGAAAAATGTTATCAGAAAGAATAGAATACTTACCGATCCTAATATGATCATAGTCACTTTATACCCTATCGCATCATTACCTTTTGCAAAATATTTTACCATAGGTAATACCATAGCCTGTACAGACAAACCGGCCAAATAAGCAAAGACAAATTTATAAGAAGAAACACTTGTACGTTCTTCAGAATTCGGAGAGATCACACCTACCCATGAATTGTAAGGAATCATAACCACAGTATACATAATCATCATCAAACTGTAAGTAATATAAGCATAAACCAACTTTCCATTATAATCGAGGTCAGGTGTTGTAAACATCAGCATAGCGAGTACACCATAGGGTACTGCAAACCATAATAAATAGGGTCTGAATTTTCCCCAACGCGTATTTGTTCTGTCAGCAATAACTCCCATAATTGGATCATTAAAAGCATCAAAAAAACGAACCACAAGAAACATCACTCCTACTGAAGCTGCTGTTAATCCAAAAGTATCCGTATAAAAGGCCGGGAGGAAGAACATTAAGGTTTGCCAAACAATTGATGAAGAATATTCTCCGGCACTAAAGCCAATTTTTTCTTTTACAGATAGTTTTTCATTAACAGACATATTTTCTTCTATATTGAATTTTTCAATTATTATTTTTTAATCCTAATTTAACATCTTTTAAGGAAATGGTTTTTGTATAGTCATAAAGCTCTCTGATTTGTTGGGGTGTATTGTGAGTTTCGGCCCATTGAACCCAAATCATAAACCAAGTCCACATCGGTTGTTGATCCAGAATTTCGGGAGTTGGCACTTCTCCTATTTCTCCTAATGCAATTATTTTTCCTTTCCCCAGTTTTAATAAATCATCATGATGAGATTGTTTGTAATCATTGTAATAGATATCTGATGCCAAAACATCAACATAATCTATACCCGGAAAGTAAAACTTATAATCATAGGCATCATCATTAAGCCTGTTTCTTGGAGCGTTGGCATTCCAAACCCAAATCAAATTATTCAAATGATGATAATTTACAAATCGGTTATACATCATCTTCCAAAGTTTAATATATCCGTTTTTCCCCTTTTTATTACCCCACCAAAACCAGATTCCATTCATTTCATGATAAGGTCTCCATAAAACAGGTACTTTTGCATTTTCCAGTTTTTTTAAATATATCGCAATGGTATCCACCCGTGTTTCCCATTTTTTATACAGGGCTGTACCTGGTGTTGTGAGTTCTCTCCATTCAGCATCGGTCAACTCACCCTGAACGCTTTTTTTCCAGCTAAAAGGGGGATTGTCCTGAGGTTTTCCCGTATGCCACATCAGCGTTATGATATAACCTTCCTTATCTCTTCTGATAGCCTCCTGTACTATCGAATCAGCATAGCCTTTTTTATAATATTTACTAAAACCACTCCCCCATATAGCGGGAGATTTCCCCGTTAGATCTTCTATGTATTTATGCCACTTATTAAAATCTTTATCAGAAGCACAATGCCCTGATAAAATTTTCTTTCCCTTTATGGCATATAAATATTGAAGGAGATGACGGGCCTCAAATGAAGCATTCTTGTTAACCGGTTCGAATTTATTCTGCCCCATAACAGATTCTGTAAAAGAGAATACAAATACAAAAAACAGGAATGTCGAAAGTACAGTAAGATGGTTCATACTTTTAATTCTTAATGATCTTTTTGGTTATTGTCATGTCCTCTGATCTAATCCTAAGCAGGTATAAACCCTCATTTAAATAGGAAAGATCTAACACCTTATTATTCTTAAATCTTTGATGGTCCAATGATTTTCCCAATGAATCAAAGATCTGTATTTTTACAAGCGGTGCTAGTTTGTTAAACTGAATAAAGATTCTGTTTTTAAAAGGATTTGGATAGATCTTTAGATCATAATCTTCAGGATCTTCAATTGATGCTGTACCTGTTACAAGGCCCAAAGCATCTTTAAAACAAGACAGAATCATATCATCACTTAGAATGCTGTTCTTAAAAAAACCAAAACTATCCTGGTCATGTATTGCATCCCAGTATGCCCATGGAATTTTGTATTCATCTATTACTGATCCAATGGTTGAGATCCAGTTACAACGACTCTTATCATCAGCATGTGTACTTACTCCAAACTCTCCCAAAAAAACAGGAACATTATATTTATCAGACCATGATTTAACGTTTTTAATCTGGTTCTTAAGATCTTCTTCATCCGTAGCTGATTCCGGAAATTTCACCCCTGAAGGAAGATCTGTCCAGGCAAACCCCTGATGTGTAAATTTATGCGGACTATAATTATGGAAAGTGTAAATGATATTTTTATCTGAATAGGGCCAGGCAACGATAAGTGATTCACCTGAATTCCAATGGTTTGCACCAACAATTAATGTATGCGAAGTGTTGTACTTCCTGATAGTGTCTATTATTGCATGATTCACTTCACGTAAGTGTTGATTACTAATATCATTCTTAGGCTCATTTCTCAATTCAAAAAATACTCTTTCCGGGTCAAGATATTCATATTTTAATATAATATTTTTCCACATTCCTGATAATCTGGGGATTTGTTTTTGATAATTATGATCATTAAGATCCCTCCCGTGATGGTTATCTATAATGAGATTCATGTTCAATTCGTTAGTCCATTTTATAACTGAATCGATAAGTTTATAAGCTTTATGGGTTTCATGAAGTGTATAAGGGGGAATAGTATCAGAATACCATTCGAAAAGCATGGGCATTCTTACCGATTTCATACCAATGCTCTTTAAATAGGCCAGGTCACTTTTTTTATAAGCATCTACATCCGGATAATTATCATTCAGCCAGTATGCCTCTAACCAATTTGATAAATTAAAACCTTTTTCAAGTTTATTGGCTCTCTGCCATGCTGTATTTTGTGCATTGATCTGAAAACAAGTAAAAAAAAACAATAAAAGAAAATGTGTAAATCTCATTATACGACCTTTTTATCAAATGTATTTTAAAAGATTAAATATAAAAGCACATATTTACCTTAAAAAGTATAATATTTTCTTTAAAGAAAGAAAGTGTTTATCTTCAATGTCCGTTTTCTTCGTCATCGCTTTAATTCAAATCACTAAAATAGGGCTTGCTGATTTTCTCTATCACCATAATATATTTTAATGGGATTCTTATTGAGTTTTCAAGGTCAAATATATTCTATTATCACTATATTGTTTTTTCCAATATTCAAATAGCTTGTCGATAATCGATTTATACCTTTTCTTAAAATAGGCACAAAAAATAGCATATTTATCTGCTATTTTCATAAGACTGACAAGGTTCATTACAAAGAATATTACTCCAATCCAGCTTTCTGATGTGTCTTTCCTTTTAGCCTTGATATCACTTAATCCATACGCATTCTTACCTTGTCCAAATTTACCTTCAATAAGGTTTCTCTGGTTTCTCTCTTTTTTTGTTTTCGTTTTTGATAGGTGTTTAGTTCTTCTTTTGGTGGTCTTCCTAAAGGTTTACCAACAATACGTATATCTTTGTCTTTCAAGTATTTCCTATTTTTTCTGTTCAGGTAAATCTGATCTGCCAATACTAATTCCGGATAGTGTCCATAGGTTTTTTTAAATAATTCTACCTGTAGTTCCAGATCTGTTGCTTCATTAAAATTATCCCAACTTATGTGTTCCACTCGACTAAACCCATCTACTTCACTGGCACTTATCTTTGCTCCAAATTCTGTAGACACTTTGTCTTTACCTCTTGGAATTGGTCGAACATAAGGTTGATAGATGTTTACAATTCGATCTTTTACACTATGTATTTTCTCATCATACATATATTGTTGTTGCTTGTATAATAATTGGATAACCCAATATATCTTTTGATCTCTCCATGGTAAAGGAAATTTTAAAGCATTGGGAAGTGCTTCTGGAGTCATACTGTCTTTATTTGTAAGCAATGTATTTTCCCGATTCTTTCTAATATGATCTAAGAGTTTGTTGATATGGGATAGATTACGTTTTACATACCCCAATTGTTTACGGATAAATTTTCTGATTTTTGCTTTTGATTTTCTTCTGTTTTTTGAAAAGTTTAAATATTCAGTAGCGGCCTTTCTCCTATAAGTGCAGGGCTTCTTGGCATAACTACTTTGCTGATATAATAAATCAATCAATCGCTCTGTTTCCTTTCTTGCCGTGTTTAACAATCCTGCATCTGTAGGATAGACAATCTTTTGATTTGCAACTGTGGCATCTATCTTTAGGATACCTTTATTAGATTTCTTTTTCCCTGTGGTATCCTTATCAATTGGTTCTTCAAAGGAATCATCTTTTGTAATCATTCTTTTCTTCTCAGGTTTTAACTCATCTGATTTTTCAATAATAATCTCATTCCATTTATCAAATGATACTGCACCCATACGCTTTCGTATATCAACAAAAACTGTAGGATGAAAAGGAACTTCTGTTTGAAAACTGCTCAGTCCACAAAAATATTGAAGATAAATGTTTTCACTAATCATTGCCACTGTTCCTCTATCATCTAAACCTAACTTGTGTTTTACTTTAAGTGCACCTATAACCATACGAGCATCTATACTCTCTCTACCTGAATGGCTGTTGAGTTGATTTACATAAACCTTGGCTAAATCATCCCATGGAATCACTTTTGATAACTTAACCCACCTATTATCAGAAGATAAGCTGTTTTCAAATGGAGTGGAAAATCCTGCTAAAGTCAATTGATTGGATGGTGTATATTTTATCATAAGTGCAATGCTTTATGATAGAAAAATACAAAAACCTTTGCATTTATACAAGTTTTTACTGAGAAAATAATAACTTATTTTGCTGATTATTAAATGATTAATATAGTTTTTTAGAAAATCAGCAAGCCCTAAATAGTCTGGATTTCTATGATTTAATTTCTAACACATCAATTTCAAACATTTTAGCCTAAACAGATGATACTAAGCCTGACACGAATTATTTAAAAATACGTTTTATTCTTTAATTTTTTTAAAAATCCATTTATTTACCTCTTCCTGCTGTTCCGGATACGTCCAATGCTGAGTTTCTAAGAACTTATGCAATTCTTTTGGTGCCTGAATAACATTATAACTTGCATACATGGAAGTAGGCGGACAAACATTATCATTAAAGCCCCATGAGTACCATCCAGGGATATTAATTCTTCTTGCAAAATTTACTACATCATAATAGGCTGTTGTGTTAATCCAATTCGGATTGACTTTTTTATTATAATTCTTATACATATGCGGCCACCCTCCTGCTCTTCCTTTCAGGTAACCCGTCAGGTCACTTAAAGCCGGATAAAAGACTGCCAAATATTTAATTCGGCTATCAAGAGCAGCGGTTATTATAGATAGTGCACCCCCCTGACTTCCTCCGGTCACTGCTAAATTCTCACCATCAAATTCGGGTAAGGAATAGATAAAATCAACAGCTCTAACACATCCCAAATACACACGTTTGTAATAATATTGATCCCGGTTCTCGAGATGGTAATTTTGATAGCCTGACAATACCCCGGTAGCCAGACTTTTATAAATCTCAGGCTTCTGATCCACCGGTATTCCATGTATTCCAACTTTTAATACAATAACACCTTTTGCTGCTCTGTCATCGCGCCCGTATGCTCTTACTCCGGCTCCGGGCACTTCTAAAATGGCCGGGTATTTCCCTGATTTTTTCGGAACAGACAGCATTCCATAAAATCTGCTTACTCCCAACCAGGAATATGGCATTTTGATATTTTGAAGATTAATATGATATACATTAATTTCAGAAGTACATAATTCAGGTTTTAATGTTACGATGGCATCAACAGGTATTTTTGAAAGTTCTTCTTTAGCTTTACCCCAAAATGTATCAAAGTCGGGAGGCATTTTGACACTTGGAATAATTTTCTCAGGCGCAAAACCTGCTGTACCCCATCCTTCGTATGTTCTTCCATTAAATCTCACCCAAACATGACATCTCAAAAAACCCGGTTCATTTAATCTATTGCCTTTAATAATTGTTTCGCCTTTCTTTAAAAATATTTCTTCACTTTTAGTTGCCTGCAACTGTTCGGGACCAATCTCATATCTTATTGTAACATTGGGAAGAAGTTGCCCGTTTTTTATAATTCTGATTTCAAAGTCAGCATCCTCATTCAATTGGTAAATCCAATTCAATTTTGTTGGAGCTACCTGGACATCTATAAATTGTTGAGCAGGTTGAGCAAAGGCAGGTAAAGAACAGAATAGTTGTAAAAAAGAGTACAGTAATAGTAATAGTGCTTTTCTAATATTTTTCATGATCAATTATTTACAGTATCCGGCAGCCAGACTTTTTTAAAAGTATCTAAACTGGTACGAAGATCACCTTTATTAACAGGATCTTTAACTTTAAGAATCCGATAATACTTATAGGGAATATCGTTGATTCCTCCATCCCATTCACGTAACTTTCCATCCCAGCTTTTACCCAGATGCCCCCATAGGCCTTCTGCATAAATAGGTTGCCCTTGTGCAATATCAACGATTACCATTCCATATTCCTGCAAAGCTTTAGCTATGACCTTCTCTTCCTTTGTCAAATTGAATTGACTCAGATCTAAGGAAGGATCTAACTGAATTACAGCACCTTCAGGTATACCATTTTCTACATAACCATCTGTCCATGAGGCTGGATAAACAAATTTTTGTTTGGCTGAAAAGCGTGTTGCACAGGAAAGCTTATGTCTGATTTTTCCGGACATCACTTCATCATACATGATTAAACCTGCAAAAGCTGGAACTCCTGAAGCACGACTTGGACCGTGAAAATGTACACTTTCACCATCAACATAGCCCAATTCAGATCCATTAAAAACACCATCTCCGTCTAACCTGTAAAACATTCCTGTTTTTGACTCCCAGGAACCGTCTTCTAATTTTTTTAGTCCCCACATATCCCAGGCAACCATTCTATCCCTATCTACAAGCGCCAGATGAGCATCCTTTTCCGGATCAGGTTTTGCATTCTCAGGTATTGGAACAGGGTTGAAATTAGGCCCATGGCCAAATCGTTCACGATCATTTACCGTATTCCAAGCTTTCTTCTCTCCATCAGATAAAAAATGATATGCCACCTTATATTTTGGCGTGTTTTTATCAACCTCATAAACGGGTATGGTCCATTCTTTAAAAGATATTCCAAAATATTCTCCTGTAGGTTCTTTATAGAGCATTTTTATCCAGGCGTCACTTCTTTGATCAACCTCTGCACCAAGGGGTATAGACTGGTTCCAGAAACTATCCTCCGAGAAGAAGCGTTTGACATTTTTTTCTGAATGTATGGTTTGTAGTATTTTGCTATCAGTCTTATTTTGCTGTTCTTTACAACCTATAAAAATCAGCATTCCTAATAAGGCTAAGTAAAATAATTTATTTCCCATCTGTTTTTTATTCTTTTGATCAAATTAATAATCAATCCAACCGAAGATGCAGGGAGTTATCCATCAGGTTTTATATTTATCCAATAATCTGTTAACCTGTATAGATCCCAGATCAGTTTTCTCTTTCTGATTCTTTTTTAAGGAAAGATCTTTAGATTTCTTTTCAGCCCATTTTATTCTTTAAATGAACCTCATATTCATTTAAAAAAATCTTAGCCATACAGAATACCAAAGTAATCCCTTTTAAAAAAAGGAAAAGAGAGCAAGGTCGCTTTTCCTTTAAAAAAATCAAAAAACAAATAACCTTAACAAGTTCAAGAAATATTTTTAGATGTTTCTTCCCTTAATTTTGATATAATAGCTTCTGTTGCTGTTGCTCCAATTCTAGTTACCCCCAAATCTCTTACTTTAAGCGTATCCTCAAGTGTTCTTACTCCTCCGGCTGCTTTAATTTCAACATCTTTTGTTGTATGTTTTCTCATCAACTTTAAGTCGTGATCTGTAGCACCTTTGTAATTATAACTTCCGTCGGATTGTTTTGTAAATCCATAACCTGTTGATGTTTTAACAAAGTCAACACCAAGCTCACTGCAAATTTCACAAAGTTTAATCTTAAACTTATCATCTTCCAAATAGTCATTTTCAAAAATAACTTTTAAGGCCGCCTTATTAACTTTACATACCTTCTGAACAGCTCTAATCTCGTCTTTAACATATTCCCAGTCTTCCCCAAGTACTTTCCCAATATTGACTACCATATCAATCTCAACAGCGCCCTCTTTTACTGCCTCTTCTGTTTCAAAGATTTTTACTGCGGTAGTATTGCTTCCATGTGGGAATCCAATTACGGTTCCCACCATCACATCTGTATCTTTTAACAATTCCACAGCCATTTTCACGGCATAGGGCTTGATACAAACAGAAGCAACATTATATTTTTCTGCAACTATACATTCGTTTTTCAGAATTTCATCTGTCATTGTTGGATGCAATAAAGAATGATCTATCATCTTAGCAATCTCCAATTCGCTTATTTTTTCCATGATAAAAAAATTAAAAAATCAAAATTATTAACAAAGCTAATGATTAGTCTTATTTGAAAAGTCTATTATTTTATCATAAAATACTGCTATACTATTTTTCCTACATGATCTAAATAAGTTTAAGAATATTTATCATTACTGTCCGATAAAAATACAAAATAATACCTAATGTTTTTTATTTTACTGAATATTAACCAGTTGTCATTTCAGTATTTTTAATTTTTAAAA
>JANTGS010000070.1 GCA_024762795.1 Flavobacteriaceae bacterium
TTTTAGAAATATTCTCAATTATAGAGATCAATACATAAGAAATGATGATCAGGGGTACAGCTACAGTTCTTAACCCTATGATCAGAACAACAGAAAGGATAAGAAATACATATTTGGCTATATTAATTTTCCAGGAATAATCTTTAAATTTTAGTGAAAATAATGGTATTTCAGCATTGAGTAAATAACTGCCAATCAGAGTGATTCCGATCAGTACATATTTATTTTGAAGTATTTCAGTAAAGAAACTGATATCAGAGGAACTAAGGATCAAAGGCAGGGAAACCACAAAAAGCGATAAAGCCGGAGTTGGCAAACCGATGAATGAACTGGTTTGTCTTTCGTCAATATTGAATTTTGCTAACCTGTAAGCCGATGCCAGCGGTATCAGTAAGCTAAGAAAAGGTAAATAATTCCAGTTAGAATCACCAAAATTTTGCCAGTTTTTGTATTCGCAGCTCAATTCCATAAACCATTTTCCTGTGGTAGCCATTAGCAACATCTGAAACATCACAATTCCCGGTGCCACCCCTGAAGTAACCATATCTGCCAGAGAATCAAGTTGTTTTCCAAATTCACCTGAAACTTTTAATAATCTTGCAAAGAAACCGTCAAAGAAATCAAAGAAAATCCCAAGCATTACAAAAAAGGCAGCTTCGATCAACCGGTCAGAAAATGCCATAATTACAGCAATAAGTCCGGAAAAAAGATTTAACAGAGTAAAAAGATTAGGAATTTGTTTTTTGATCATGTGGAATTTATTTATGTAAAAATAACAAATTTGTTTTTAATACATGCTATTTATGATTACAAACTAAAATTGGATTCGTTTAATATATTTTTAGATATTTTACTATTTTCGAATATTATTTAACCTAAATCTATTTTTCATGAACAAACAAACAAACAAACATTTCTTTAATTTACAAATTCCTTTTCTTAATAATACTCTTAGTTTCAGTAAGTTGTAATATTACTGAAGAATGTTTCTCTTGTGATTCTAATTTAAATGCCTGGGCTAAAGCCAACAAATCAAAATTTATTAAATTAAATAGAGAAGAAATAGCATCTTTTTCACCTGATAAACAAAAAGTCATTTTAGCTACTTTATCACACAAAAGAAAGAAAATACTATGGCAGGAGAAAGTTGATTATATACTAACTCTTGATCTATCAAAAGAAGAAATAGATTATTTAAAATGGTATGCTAAAATTTTTAAAAATTTTGATTACACAAAGCCCACCCCTAAAATTATTGAGAAAAATATTTATGATAAAACAATTGAGGGAATGAAAAAATTTGGCTGGAGTAAAGAATTTGTTTACCAAACTTTTTTTGTTTTAGGAGATGTCAATATGAATAATTTAAATATTATTCATTCCAGAAATATGATTGAAGAAGGTACAGCTTGTGATTGTATGCATGATTTGGGATGCACATGGGGTACATCTTCATAGTGTGATACATCAGTGACTTGCAATGAAGATTCTAATGATAATTGTGGATTTTTCGGAAATTCAGATTGTACTGGCAGATGTACAGACCAAATTTAAAATATTAAAAATGAAAAAGCATAACTTAAAATTATTTTTTACAGTATAGGAGTAGTTCTTTATTATTTATTAATTGTTTTTCTGTTTAAAGGGCAAAAGATTATTTTTCCGGTTTTTACCATATCAGCATTTATCTTTAGTATGTTTTTAAGCAAAAAGGAAATGATCTATTCCTTTTCCTTATTAACAATTATTTGGTTTATTCATTTTTTCCTTCCTCATAGTACTATAAGTAATATTATAATCTACATTGTATTTACACCTTTAACTTTTTGGCTAGGCTATTATTTAAAAAACAAGTCAATAATTTATAAAATATTATACCCGGTTATATTGATAATTATTGGTATATATGGTTTTAAAAATTTTTGGTATTTCTATGAAAATTTTAAAGCAAAACAGAGTAATGATATACCTGTAATGATTTTTTCTACCGAAAACGACGCTAAAGTTCAACTGGATACAGTAAAAAATAAGGTTATTGTTTTAGATTTTTGGACAACCACTTGCGGGGTGTGCCTTAAGAGTTTCCCTGACTACGAAAAGATCTATTTGAAATATAAGGATAACCCTGATGTAAGAATATACAGTGTTAATATTCCTGTAAAAAGAGATACTGTAGGTTATGCAAAGAAAAAAATTGGTAAATACAACTATAAATTTCCTGTACTATATGCAGATTCTGATACGATTCCAAAATTTTTTGGTTTTAACAGCACTCCACATCTGATCATCATTAAAAACGGGAAAGTCCGGTTTAACGGTTATCCTGTATTAGATGAAGATATAATGACAAACAATATAAAAGACGAAATCGAATTTTTATTAAATGAATAAGTTTATGAAGAAAATTTAAAGGTCGGTTTTTTTTACCGGCTTTTTTTATTTTTGAATTAAAAGAAGTGTGGTATTTATGTTGGTTGTTAATAAAAAATCAATATAGTTTTTTATTATTTCATCGATATTATTACTTTAGCATCAATTGTAAAAAACCGCTGTTTTAATGGCAAAAGAGACAAAATATACCGAAGATAACATACGCTCGCTCGACTGGAAAGAACATATCCGGATGAGGCCGGGAATGTATATCGGGAAGTTAGGGGATGGATCTTCACCCGATGACGGTATTTACATCCTGATCAAAGAGGTGATCGACAACTCCATTGATGAATATGTGATGGGAGCCGGAAAGACCATTGAAATATCGGTTAAAGACAAAACGGTTAACATCAGGGATTACGGAAGAGGTATTCCGCTGGGAAAAGTGGTTGATGTGGTTTCCAAGATGAATACCGGTGGCAAATATGATTCCAAGGCCTTTAAAAAATCAGTGGGTTTAAATGGCGTAGGTACTAAAGCCGTCAATGCCTTATCGGAATATTTCAGAGTACAATCTATAAGAGATGAAAAAACAGTAATTGCAGAGTTTAAAAAAGGAGAACTGGTAAATCTGGAACCCGAGCAAAAATCTTCCTTGAGAAAGGGTACGAAAGTTACTTTTATTCCTGATACAGAAATATTTAAAAATTACAAATACCGTAGTGAATACATTGTCAAAATGGTGAAAAACTACGTGTATCTCAATACTGGACTCAGTATTGTTTTTAACGGTGATAAATTCTTTTCAGAGAATGGTTTAAAAGACCTTTTATCAGAGAATATCAACGAAAATGATACCCTCTTCCCTATCATCCACCTGATGGAAGAAGATATTGAGATTGCGCTCACTTACAGTAAAACACAGTACAGCGAGGAATTTCATTCTTTTGTCAACGGCCAGCACACAACGCAGGGAGGTACACATCAAAATGCTTTCAGGGAAGCCCTTGTAAGAACGATCCGTGATTTCTTCGGTAAAAATTTTGATGCTGCCGATGTTAGAAAATCTATCGTGGCAGCCATCAGTATCAAGGTAATGGAACCTGTTTTTGAAAGTCAGACCAAAACCAAACTTGGATCTACAGAAATGGGAGGTGATCTGCCTACAGTTCGAACCTTTATCAACGATTTTGTTAAACGACGTCTGGATAATTATCTGCACAGAAATCCGGAAACAGCTGAAAAAATTCAGAAAAAGATCCTTCAGGCAGAAAAAGAACGCAAAGAGCTTTCCGGAATCAGAAAACTGGCCAGGGAAAGAGCCAAAAAAGCCAGTCTACACAATAAAAAACTACGCGATTGCCGTATCCACCTCAACGATATGAGAAAGGAAAATCGGCTGGACAGTACACTTTTTATCACTGAGGGAGATTCTGCAAGCGGTTCAATAACAAAATCACGTAACGTCAATACGCAGGCAGTTTTTAGCTTAAAAGGTAAACCGCTGAATTCATATGGATTAACAAAGAAAATTGTTTACGAGAATGAAGAGTTTAACCTCTTACAGGCTGCTCTGAATATTGAAGATGGTATTGAAAATCTGCGATATAACAATATTGTAATTGCCACAGATGCCGATGTGGACGGAATGCATATTCGTTTGCTCCTCATTACTTTCTTCTTACAGTTCTTTCCGGAAGTGATCAAAGAAGGACATTTGTATATTTTAGAAACTCCATTGTTCAGGGTACGGGATAAAAGCAAAACCCACTATTGCTACAGTGAACAGGAAAAGAAAAAAGCTGTTAAAAGTTTAAAAGGAAAACCTGAAATCACACGATTTAAAGGACTTGGTGAAATCTCCCCGAATGAATTTGTTCACTTTATAGGAAATGATATCCGTTTAGCCCCTGTTATGCTCGACCCGAACACTTCTGTGGAACAACTGCTAAATTTTTATATGGGGAAAAATACCCCCGACAGACAGAAATTCATTATTGAAAATCTGAAAGTTGAGATGGATCTTATCGAAGAAGAGAAGAATCAGAAAAATTCAAAAGAGAACCATTTATTATTTACCAATTGATCCGTAAAAATGAGAAATTGAATATGAGCGAAGAAATCAACATAGAAAGCCATACAAACGAGCCACAGGAAAATGATAATATCACCCAGGTCACGGGGATGTATCAGGACTGGTTTTTAGATTATGCCTCCTATGTTATTCTCGAAAGAGCTGTTCCTGCCATTGATGATGGTTTTAAACCGGTTCAGCGGCGAATCATGCAATCGATGAAGGATCTGGATGATGGCCGTTACAATAAAGTGGCCAATATTGTGGGACATACCATGCAATATCATCCACATGGTGATGCCAGTATAGCAGATGCCATGGTTCAGTTAGGCCAAAAGGAATTACTGATCGATATGCAGGGAAACTGGGGAAATATCCTTACAGGTGATCGCGCTGCAGCATCGAGATATATTGAGGCCCGCCTCTCTAAATTTGCCCTGGAAGTGGTGTTTAACCCAAAAACCACCGAATGGCAATTGTCTTACGACGGAAGAAGAAAAGAACCGGTTGATCTTCCGGTAAAATTCCCGTTGCTACTCGCTCAGGGAGGAGAAGGTATTGCCGTAGGACTTTCCACCAAGATACTACCCCATAACTTTAACGAACTGATAGACAGCTCCATTAAAATACTAAAAGGCAGAAGTTTTAAACTGTATCCCGATTTTCTTACCGGAGGAATTGCAGATGTTTCTAATTATAATGATGGTAAAAAAGGTGGAAAAGTACGGGTAAGAGCAAGGATCTCACAATACAATAAAAATACACTCGTCATTTCTGAAGTGCCTTACGGAAATACAACCTCTTCCCTTATCGATTCTATCATCAAGGCCAATGAAAAAGGTAAGATCAAGATCAAAAGGATTGAGGACAATACAGCAGGAAATGTTGAAATACGGGTCCATTTACCCTCAGGTGTTTCACCGGACAAGACCATTGATGCACTCTATGCCTTTACAAACTGCGAGGTTTCTATTTCGCCCTTATGCTGTGTGATTCAAAATAACAAACCAGTTTTTATTGGGGTTTCCGATGCTTTAAGATATTCTACACAGCACACTGTTGATCTGTTAAAAAGAGAACTTGAGATTCAGTTGAATGAATTGGAAGAACAATGGCATTTTGCCTCCCTGGAAAGGATCTTTATAGAAAACAGGATCTATCGTGATATTGAAGAAGTAGAGAGCTGGGAAGGAGTTATAGAGGCCATTGACAAAGGATTAAAACCTTTTATCAAACATCTGAAAAGACAGGTTACTCAAGAAGATATCATCCGCCTGACGGAGATAAAGATCAAAAAGATCTCCAAATACGATATCAATAAAGCCAAACAGAATATTGAGAGTTTAGAAGATAAGATCAAGGAGGTTTTCCATCATCTCAATCACCTTACCGATTTTGCCATAGATTATTTTAAAAATCTGAAATTAAAATACGGCAAAGGGAAAGAACGAAAAACCGAGATCAAGATCTTTGAGGATATTGTTGCTACAAAGGTTGTATTACGAAATTCTAAACTTTATGTAAACCGTGAAGAAGGTTTTATAGGTACATCGCTTAAAAGAGATGAATATATTACCGATTGCGCTGACATAGATGATGTTATCATTTTTAGAGAAGATGGCAAAATGATCATTACCAAGGTGGACAGTAAGACATTTGTGGGTAAAAAGATCATTCATGTTGCTATTTTTAAGAAGAATGACAAACGTACCATTTACAACATGATCTACCGGGATGGGAAAGGTGGAACCTCATATATGAAAAGGTTTTACGTTACCGGAATTACCCGTGATAAGGAATACGATCTTGCCAACGGAAAACCCAATTCCAAAGTATTGTATTTTACAGCCAACCCCAACGGGGAAGCTGAGATTGTAACGATATATCTGAGATCTGTAGGAAGTGTTAAAAAACTGAAATGGGATCTTGATTTTGCCGATCTTGCCATTAAAGGAAGAAGCAGCAGAGGAAATACGGTTACTAAATATACCATACGGAAAGTTGAATTAAAAGAAAAAGGTATCTCCACCTTAAAACCGCGTAAAATCTGGTTTGATGATACGGTTCAAAGGCTGAATGTGGATGAAAGAGGCGAATTACTTGGTGAATTTACTGCCGAAGACCGCTTATTGATCATTACCCAGAAAGGAATGGTTAAAACTATAATACCCAACCTGAATACACATTTTGATCATCACATGATCATTCTGGAAAAATGGGATCCGAATAAACCTGTTTCTGTGGTATATTTTGATGGAGAAAAAAGAAAGTATTATGTCAAGCGGTTTATGATTGAAAATCCGAATAAGGAAGAGAAATTTATTTCTGATCATCCCGACTCGCAATTACAGATCGTTGCAGCAGATTACCGTCCCGTTGCTGAAATTATCTTTTCAAAAAGAAGTCTTGAAAACAGAATTTTAAACTTTGAAGAATTTATTTCGATAAAGGGCATTAAATCACTTGGAAATCAGTTGACTACAGAAAAAATAAAACAGATTAATTTATTAGATCCCCTCCCCTATGAAGCTCCCGAAATAGAGCAAGTTGAAGTTGTGGAAGAAGAGATTGTAGATAACCATCCTGTAAAGAATACTGATGATAAAGATGATGACCCCCCTGTTGATGAGGATGGTCAAATAGTATTATTTTAAAAGAATTTTATGAAAAAAAATTACTCTGCTTTTGACAGGTTCCTGCACTGGGCCCTGGCTTTTACTTTTTTAGTGGTTATGCTTACAGTTTTTCTGCGTCTTACGTGGATGGAGAAGAACAATGTAGCAGAAATTATTGTTGACAGTCTGAGAGCAATCCATATTGATATCGCTTATGATAAGGCTATAAAAATAGCTAAGAATATAAGAAAACCTATGTTTGAGTGGCATATAACCATAGGCTACTTTGTAACCGGGATCTTTGTACTTCGTATGATGTTTCATATTTTTAACAAAGGAAATTACAATCCGAAGTCGGTTAAAGAAGCCTTTCAGGCGTGGGTTTACAGAATTTTTTATATGTTATTGGGATTCACACTGATAACCGGTTTGCTCATAAAATTCGGACCAGAATCTATTAAAGATACTGCCGAAACCATTCACAAACTGACCCTTTACTATGCCATCGCTTTTATGATCTTACATTTTAGCGGAATACTGATCGGCGAAAACACTACTGCAAAAGGAGTTGTTTCTAAAATGATTGGAGGTGATAAAAAGAACTAATTTCTTTAGTTCTACTGTTATTTAAATGATCCATCACTGATTTTTGATTTCTTTTCTTTTTTTAGATAAAAAATCACTATTGTCCGATAAACTTTTATATGTAAATCACTGACAAGCAATTCATCCGATTAAAAAAGTAAGCTAAAGTTTCTTAAAAGTCCCATTACCCTTTAATTGCAGGCTTTGAGTCGTGTTTAATGGTTTTATTGGGCAACAATATTAAAAAAGAAACAAAAAAATCTTTCTATACTAAACAATTCATCTGTCTCCAGTAAATTAATGGTAGTATCATTTCTTTAACTTACCCTTGTACTAAAGATAGAAAGTTAGAAAGGGAGGTATCTAAAAAATTCAAACCGCAGAATACCAGCGTAATTAAGAATTTGGATTTTGAGCCATAACGAAGAAACCGTATATTACAGAGAATCATAAATTAGTGTAATATTTTAAATATCAATTCTTTAAGAATATCACCCTGGGTAAGGCTTACAGCACCAACCCCTTTGCTTTTCACATCGGAATCCCGTAATAAACCAATGATCTGAGATACTTTCCGCATAGGATAATGTCTGGCAGCATTCTGATATTTTGTGAGAAAATATGGGTTCACCCCCAAAACCTTTGAAGCATTGATCTTTCCTTTATCTTTTAGTCCATGGTATATAAGTAATTTGGTAAAAAAACTATTTAAAAGAGAAATGGTCATGATCAGTGGATTACTCTTTGGGTTTTGAGTAAAATAATTGATGATCTGGTTAGCTTTGACCACATTTCTTTCACTCAATGCCTGTTCCAGTTCAAAATTATTAAAATCTTTGCTGATGCCAATATTTTCTTCAATATGAGCATCGGTAATCATTGTTCCTTTAGGCAGGATGGACATCAGCTTATCGAGCTCATTATTGATTTTAGAAATATCAGTACCTAAGAATTCAACCAACATCTGGGTGGCTTTCATGCCGATCTTATAACCGGAATCGTTTAAGAGTTTGCTAATCCATTCCCCTATTTGATTCTCGTACAGCTTTTTACTTTCAAAAAGACAGCCATTTTTTGCTATCACCTTTGCTACTTTTTTTCGTTTATCGATCGTTTTATATTTGTAACTGAAGACCAGTACAGTACTCTCCAAAGGATTTTCAGCATAAGACAACAGATCATCGAGTTGTTTGGCGAGATCCTGGGCTTCTTTAACGATTACGACTTGCTTTTCCGCCATCATCGGATATTTTTTCGCATGGTAAACCACATCAACCATAGTCACATCCCTGCCATACAAAACAACCTGGTTAAAATCTCTTTCCGCTTCAGATAGAGTATTATTCTCGATAAAACTTGTGATCTTATCGATATAATAAGGTTCTTCCCCCATCAAAAAATAAATAGGTTTCGCTTTCCCGGCAATAATATCTTCTTCTATCTGTTTAATTCTGTTCATAAAGTAAAAAATTCAATCCCTGTTTCTGCGAATCATTTTTAAAAGTTATTTTTGAACCGGATACTCAAAACAGGTTATGATAAAACTCAAGCTTCCGGAATTTAATCTGAAAATCAAAAGTAAAGAAAATAAGTATTTTATTCTGGATATCATACGAAAAAAATATGTGGTTCTCACTCCCGAAGAATGGGTACGTCAAAATTTTCTTCATTTTATGATTGAATATAAAAAATACCCAAAATCATTGATTGCAGTAGAAAAACAACTCATGATCAATAACTTAGCTAAAAGAACCGACCTGCTTATCTTTGATAAAAATGCACAACCTGACATTATAGTAGAGTGTAAAGCCCCTACCGTAAAGATCAGTCAGGAGACATTTGATCAAATTGCCCGGTACAATTTAAAGCTCAATGCCAATTATCTGATCATCACTAACGGACTGCAACATTATTTCGCAAAAATGAATTCAAAAGAAAAGAAATATATCTTTCTGAAAGATATTCCTGAATATTCAAAATAAACCTTTTTTTTATACTAAAATAGGTGCCAAATACTTAAGTTTGCAATCGTTTTAATAAATAGAAAATTACTTACCATCTTGAAGATTGCTGTTGTTATATTGAACTGGAACGGAAGGGCACTTTTGGAAAAATTTCTTCCCTCCGTAGTTAAGTTCAGTACAGATGATGCAGAGGTTTATGTAACCGATAACAATTCTACCGATGATTCCATAGATTTTCTTAAAAAAAACTACCCCAGTGTAAAAATTGTACAAAATGATGAGAATGGAGGCTATGCCAAAGGCTATAATGATGCTCTGAAAAGAATTGAGGCCGATGTATATGCCTTGGTAAATTCTGATATTGAAGTTACCAAGAACTGGCTAAAACCCATCAAGGAGGAATTTCTTAAAAGTAAAAATACTGCGGCTATTCAACCCAAACTTCTCGATTATAAAGACAAATCAAAATTTGAATATGCAGGGGCCGGAGGAGGATTTGTTGATTTCTTAGGATATCCCTACTGTAAGGGAAGAATTTTTAACGAACTGGAAACAGACCAGGGCCAGTTTAACGATGTTTACAATATTTTCTGGGCCAGTGGCGCATGCCTTTTTATCCGCTCCGGAGTCTATCATCAGATGAACGGCCTTGATGAAGATTATTTTGCCCACCAGGAAGAGATCGACCTTTGCTGGAGAATTCAGAATGAAGGTTTTAATATCAAATATGTTGGTGCATCGACTGTTTATCACGTTGGGGGCGCAACCCTTCAGGAAGCCAATCCGCGTAAAACCTTTTTAAATTTCAGAAACAGTTTGTACACCATTACTAAAAATGTTCCTAAAAGATTTGTGATTATCGTAATCCTCTTCAGACTGATCCTCGATGGTGTTGCCGGAGCAAAATTTCTTTTTGAATTAAGGCCTGTACATACCTGGGCTATCTTCAGATCGCATATGAGCTATTACTGGAATCTGCCCAAAACCCTGAGGAAAAGAAAAAAGATCTCATTTAAACAATTGCATTATTATCAATGTTTTAGCATCGTATGGGAGCATTTTATCATGAGAAAGAAAAGATTTGACGATATTAACTGATCTAAGATTCGAAATTCTAAAATTAAAGCATTAATTAGCATTTGATTAAAATCAAGGCTTGATTCTCATAAAAAATACTGACAAAACAAATCGGTGGCTATTTTTGACTATTTTTGAATTTTAAATAAACTTGTCATACAAAATAAATTTCTGATGAAATATCTCTTCCCCCTTTTTGTCTCATTTTTTCTTATTTACTCCGTTCAATCCCAAAATCAAGTTTTTACACATCAGGATTCGTTACGGGGAAGTATTACTGCAGAAAGAGCCTGGTGGGATCTTTTGCATTATGACCTTGAGGTTAAATTTGATCCTGATCAGAAATCAATTTCCGGGAAGAATACGATTACTTATAAAATATTAAAATCTTATCAGATCATGCAAATTGATCTTCAGGAGCCTCTTCAGATCGACAAAGTATCTCAGGATGGGAAAGAACTAAAATTCAGAAGAGACGGTAATGCATTCTTTATCAGTCTTACAAAAAAACAAAATCCTAAAAAGATCGATAAAATTACTGTTTTCTATCACGGAAAACCCCGGGAAGCGGTAAAAGCGCCCTGGGACGGTGGTATTTCCTGGAAAAAAGATAAAAACGGAAAACCTTTTGTAGCAACTTCGTGCCAGGGTATTGGATCAAGTATCTGGTGGCCGTGTAAAGATCATATGTATGATGAACCGGATCTCGGTATGGAAATTAACATCATTCCTCCCAAAGGTCTGATGGATGTTTCAAATGGAAAATTAAAGTCGGTTACCAATCATAAAAACGGAACCAAAACTTATCACTGGACGGTTAAAAATCCTATAAATAATTACGGTGTCAATGCCAATATTGGGGAGTACAACCACTTTTCTGATATCTATAAAGGTGAAAAAGGAGATCTGGAATGTAATTATTACGTTTTACCCTATAATCTGGAAAAGGCAAAAATTCAGTTTAAACAGGTTCATAAAATGTTGCAGGCTTTTGAATACTGGTTTGGCCCCTACCCTTTTTATAAGGATGGTTACAAACTGGTTGAAGTGCCCTACCTGGGAATGGAACACCAAAGCTCGATCACTTATGGTAATAAATTTGAAAATGGATATCTGGGAAAAGATCTGAGTCATACCGGCTGGGGACTAAAATTTGATTTTATCATCATTCATGAATCCGGGCATGAATGGTTTGCCAACAATATCACCTATAAAGATATTGCCGATATGTGGATCCATGAGGGGTTTACAACCTATAGCGAAGTACTTTATGTAGATTATTATTTTGGTAAAGAAGCCGGAAATGCTTATGCAATTGGAATTAGAAAAAATATCAAAAATGACAAACCAATCATAGGTAAATACAATGTAAATAACTCGGGATCGGGTGATATGTATCCTAAAGGGGCTGCTGTTGTACATATGATACGTCAGATGATGAATAATGATGAAAAATTCAGACAATTACTAAGGAATATGAACAAGGAATTTTATCACCAGACTGTTACTACTGATCAGATTGAGAATTATATCATTAAAAATACAGGACTTAGATTGGAAGCCTTTTTTGATCAGTATCTAAGAACCACCAGGATTCCGGTTCTGGAGTTTAAAAAAACAGGGTCTGTTGTTGAATATCGTTTTAATAATATTGTCAATGGATTTACAATTCCTGTTAAATTGTATGTTGATGGTTCGGAGATCTGGATCAATCCTGATAAGAACTGGCAGTTTTTAGATGGAGTACTCAAAGTTCCCTCAATTACGATTGACCCTAATTATTATCTGGAAAAATCAGTGAAAAAAGAGTAAATTTTAAAAGTCTAAAAAAATCAAAACCTGATATCATATAAAACTATTTTTTTTATAATCCCTTATATCCGCAACTAAATTGTTAACAAAAGCATCAATTCACTGAGTAAGAAAATCTTACCCAGTGATTGATAAGTAAATATATTCACTTATTTTA
>JANTGS010000071.1 GCA_024762795.1 Flavobacteriaceae bacterium
AAATATTACGATCAATAGTATGTAATTTTGTTAAAAATAAAGAAATATTTAAATGAGTTATATAAAAAAGAATAAAGCCATTGTATTATTGGCGGATGGAACCATTTTCGAAGGAAAATCAATTGGAATTGAAGGGACCGCTGTTGGTGAGATCTGTTTTAATACGGGAATGACCGGTTATCAGGAGATCTTTACTGATCCGTCCTATTATGGACAGTTACTGGTGGCCACTAATGCACATATTGGAAATTACGGCGTAAATGATCAGGAACAGGAATCCTCTTCTATTAAGATCTCAGGACTGATTTGCAGAAATTTTAGTTTTGATTATTCAAGAGAAAATGCTGATGGTTCATTGTATGAATATTTTGAAAAGCAAAATTTTGTAGCGATCAGCGATGTGGATACCAGAGCCTTGGTTAGTTATATTCGCGATAAAGGGGCTATGAATGCTATTATTTCCACAGAAACCGACCTGGATAAGTTGCAAAAGGAACTGGAAAAGATCCCTTCGATGGACGGTCTTGAACTAGCCTCAAAAGTATCTACAAAAGAGCCCTATACTGTTGGAGATGAGAATGCCGAATACAGAATTGCGGCACTCGATATTGGGATCAAGCAAAATATTTTAAACAATCTGGTTCAAAGAGGATGCTATGTAAAAGTTTTCCCTTATAATACTTCCTTTGAAGAAATGAGTAAGTTTGATCCGGATGGATATTTCCTGTCTAACGGTCCCGGTGATCCGAGTCCTTTAAAAGAGGCTCAGGAAGTTGCCAGAACAATTATAGATAAAGATCTTCCGTTGTTTGGAATCTGTCTGGGTCATCAGGTTATTGCGCTGGCCAATGGCATATCTGCCTACAAAATGCATAATGGACACCGGGGTATCAATCATCCGGTAAAGAATCTGGAAACAGGAAAAGGAGAGATCACCTCGCAGAATCACGGGTTTGTAGTAGATAAAAAACAAGTTGAGGAGAATGACAATCTGATTATTACCCATGTTCATCTTAACGATGGAACCCTGGCAGGAATGAAAATTAAAGATAAGAATTGTTTCTCTGTTCAGTATCACCCGGAGGCAAGTCCGGGTCCGCATGATTCTTCTTACCTCTTTGATCAGTTTATAGAAAATATCAATAAAGTTAAGAAATAGGATCTTCCTGTTTTTATAATAAAAATTATGTTAATAAAGGGTTAAATCCTTTAATAAAACTGCGATTTAATGTAACTTTACAAGCTTAAAATAATTATATAAAAATATTAAAATCATGAGTATTATACTAGATGTTCACGCAAGACAAATCTTCGATTCAAGAGGAAACCCTACTGTAGAAGTAGATGTAATAACTGAAACAGGAACTTTAGGAAGGGCAGCAGTACCCTCCGGAGCTTCTACAGGAGAACATGAAGCTGTTGAGCTTAGAGACGGTGGAAAAGATTACATGGGAAAAGGCGTTTTAAAGGCTGTTGAAAATGTTAATGAGATCATTGCGGAGGAATTGATCGGAATGTCGGTTTTTGAACAAAATATTATCGATCAGATGATGATCGACCTGGACGGAACACCAAATAAATCAAAGTTAGGTGCCAATGCTATTTTAGGAGTTTCTTTGGCTGTTGCCAAAGCTGCTGCCAATGAGCTGAACATTTCTTTATACAGATATATAGGTGGAGTTAGTGCCAATACACTGCCCGTTCCTATGATGAATATTGTAAATGGTGGCTCTCACTCAGATGCACCTATCGCTTTTCAGGAATTTATGATCATGCCTGTAAATGCAAAGAACTTTACAGAAGCGATTAAAATGGGATCTGAGATCTTTCACAACCTGAAATCTGTAATCAAGAGCAGAGGTTTAAGTACTGCTGTAGGTGATGAGGGAGGATTTGCACCTAATTTTGAAGGTACAGAAGATGCATTAGATACCATTCTCGAAGCTATTAAAAAAGCAGGGTATAAGCCCGGGGAAGAAGTGATGATCGCTTTAGATCCTGCATCGTCTGAATTTTATATTGATGGTAAATATGACTATACCAAATTTGAAGGTAAGGGAGGAAAGATCAGAACTTCAGAAGAGCAGGTTGCCTATTTAAAAGAACTTTCTGATAAATATCCAATTGTTTCCATAGAAGATGGTATGGCAGAAGATGACTGGGAAGGATGGAAATTGTTAAATGAAGCTATTGGAAATAAGGTTCAGATTGTTGGTGATGATCTTTTTGTAACTAATGTTGAGAGATTAGCACGTGGAATTGAGGAAGGATCGGCTAACTCTATCCTGATCAAATTAAACCAGATTGGAACATTGACTGAAACTATTGATGCAGTAAATATGGCTAAAAATGCCGGATATACTTGTGTGATCTCACACAGATCAGGTGAGACGGAAGATACAACCATTGCTGATCTGGCTGTTGCTTTGAATACAGGTCAGATCAAAACGGGTTCTGCTTCAAGATCTGACAGAATTTCAAAATACAATCAGTTGTTAAGAATTGAGGAGGAACTGGATAGTAATGCCTATTTCCCAGGAAAAGCTGCTTTTAAGATTGACCTGAAATAAAGGGTATATAGGCTCATATTAAATAGATTTAAAAAGCCGGTTGATTATTTTCAACCGGTTTTTTTTATATAACCTGTTCAAAGTAAAAGACCTTTGCAAAAGGTGATTATTTGTTCAAATTCGGCGCTCAATAGAATTTTAACTCGCAGTAAACTTTTGTTTATGAGGACTTAAAATTTTAGAGAAGGAAGAAGTTGGACAAAGAATTGCCATTATCTCATATTTCTTTATAGTTTGTAACGGTCTTGTAATATTTGCACAATCATATGTTCAGTAGGTTGCACAAAGAGAATTCATGATTTATGTCATTTTAGAATGCTTAATTTGTTTGTAAATTTGGTAGGATTTAAAAAAAATTAATATTATGAGTGTGTTAAAACGTAAGTTATATGAAAAGATTCTTGAGCACAGACCAAGAACAACAAAAATTTTAAAAGAGTATGGTGATGTAGTGATCGACGAGGTAAAAGCTTCACAGGTAATTGGAGGTATGAGAGGGATTAAGAGTTTGGTTACAGATATTTCTTATCTGGATCCTATGGAAGGAATCCGTTACAGGGGTTATACTTTACCTGAGGTTTTAGAAAAGTTGCCAAAACCTGAAGGCGCTGAAATGCCTTATGTGGAAGGATTATACTACCTCTTGTTAACCGGTGAAATTCCAACTAAGGAGGAAGTTGATGAGATCATAATCAACTTTAATAACCGTAGAATGATTCCGCGATATGTATGGGATGTGATTGATTCATTCCCAAGTGAAAGTCATCCAATGGCAATATTATCTGCTGCGGTGATGAGTCTTCAAAGAGAATCTCATTTTAATGTAAAATATAAGGAAGGAATCAGTAAAATGGATTACTGGAGTTCTACTTATGAAGATGCTACCAACCTGATGGCAAAAATGCCCCTGATCGGTGCTTATATCTATAACAAACTGTATCATCCTGAAAAAGGTCACCGTTATCCAAAACCAACTTTAGATCTGGGAGGAAACTTTGCCTATATGATGGGTAAAGACAAGCCTTATGATGATGTGTCAAGAATGTATTTTATCATTCATGCTGATCATGAAAGTGGTAACGTAAGTGCACATACAGGTCACCTGGTAGCAAGCTCTTTATCTGATGTTTATTATGCTACTTCTGCAATGATCAATGGTTTGGCAGGTCCGTTACACGGATTAGCAAACCAGGAAGTATTGAGATGGTTACAAGGTTTAAAAGATCAGATGGGTGGAAAAGTGCCTTCTGAAGAAGAAATGAAGAAATATGTTTGGGATACTTTGAACAGCGGACAGGTAATTCCCGGATACGGACATGCCGTATTACGTAAAACCGATCCAAGATATGCAGTGCAGAGAGAATTCTGTTTAAAACACTTACCGGATGATGATATCTTTAAATATGTAGATGCATTATACAATGTAGTACCGGATATTCTGAAAGAACACGGTAAAGCTAAGAATCCCTGGCCAAATGTTGATGCTCAATCGGGTGTTGTTCAATGGCATTACGGCGTAACACAATATGATTTCTATACCGTATTATTTGCAATTGGTAGATCAATAGGTGTACTTTCTAATATCATCTGGGACAGAGCTCTCGGATATCCTTTGGAAAGACCAAAATCCATCACTACTGAAATGCTCGAAAAAATGGTAGGAATCAAAAAATAATAGTTAGTTTTTTGGTATTAATTGATGTGGCCTCACCGGGAAACCGGTGAGGTTTCTTCATTTTTAATCCACATTAAAATTTCGTATTTTCGAAATTCACTAAAAAAACAAAAACATGTTAAACAAAGCAATTATTGAAATTGATGGTAAAAAGTATGAATTCCCTGTGCTAAGAGGTACAGAAAACGAACTGGCAATTGATATTAAATCTTTACGCTCGGTCACAAATGGTATCATAACACTGGATTCAGGATTTAAAAATACAGGTTCCTGTGAAAGTAAAATTACGTTCCTTGATGGAGAAAAAGGAATTTTAAGACACAGAGGCTATGCTATTGAAGAGTTAGCTAAAAAAGCAAAATTTCTTGAGGTAGCCTATCTGATCATTTTTGGAGAATTACCCTCGAAAGAACAATTTAAAGAATTTGAAAAAGATATCAAGCGAGAATCTATGGTAAATGAAGAGATGAAAGATATTATTGATGGTTTCCCGAAGGTAGCGCACCCGATGGGAATTCTATCCTCTCTTACCAGTGCATTAACCGCATTTGATCCGGAAACGGTTGATGTAAATTCGGAAGAAGAAATGTATCGTGCCATTGTAAAGCTAATGGGAAAATTCCCTGTTCTCGCAGCCTGGGCACATAGCAAGACCCAGGGCTTACCTTTAAATTATGCTGATAATTCATTGGATTATATTGAAAATATCATGTATATGATGTTCAGTATTCCTACAGAGAAATATAAGTTAAACCCGGTAGCGGTTAAAGCTTTGGACGAACTATTGATCTTACACGAAGATCACGAGCAGAATTGCTCCACATCAACCGTAAGGATTGTAGGTTCATCGGAGGCCAGTTTATTTGCTTCGGTATCGGCCGGAGTTTCTGCCCTTTGGGGAAGATTACATGGAGGAGCCAATCAGGCAGTGCTCGAAATGTTAAAAGATATCAGAAATGATGGAGGAAATGTTGAGAAATTTATAGTAAAAGCAAAAGATAAGAATGATCCGTTCAGGTTGATGGGATTTGGCCACCGTGTTTACAAGAATTTTGACCCGCGTGCACGAATTATTAAAGCTGCAGCAGATGATCTTTTTGAAGATCTCGGAACCAAAGATCCTGTACTGGGAATAGCAAAACATCTTGAAGAGGTAGCTTTAAAAGATGATTATTTTGCACAAAGAAAATTATATCCTAACGTTGATTTCTATTCCGGAATTATTTACAGAGCCTTGGGTTTCCCTGTTGAGATGTTTACTGTAATGTTCGCTATTGGAAGATTACCTGGTTGGATTGCTCAATGGAGAGAAATGAGGCTGAACCATGAACCTATCGGTCGTCCGAGACAATTGTATACCGGACAGGCCCTAAGGGATTTTAAGGAATTTAAAGAAAGATAATGTTGTTTAAAATTGTCATTCCCGAGTAATCGGGAATCTTAAAGTACATTATAAAATCGTGTTGTGAAAAATTACTCATAACACGATTTTTTTTATCTAAATTTGCATAAATTCAAATCATATGCGTACAATAAAACTGATTAAGAACAGATCGGATCTTGGAGCCGGAACCAGAGGAGCAGATATGGGAATTGATGCCATAGAGATTGCAGCGATCAATAAGAATAATGATTATTTTAACTGTTATCCTTTCGAAGATATTGAAACTGAAAATGAAACGATCTATAATAAAGTAAATTTCACTTCGGCCAAAAGAATAGAAAGTGTTTTAAGAGTTTGTGAAAGGCTGAGTTCAAGTATTGAAAGGAATTTAAAAGCAAATAATTTTCCAATTGTTCTATCAGGAGATCATTCTTCAGCTATAGGAACCATAAGCGGTATCAAGGCTGCCTATCCCGGGAAAAGGCTGGGAGTAGTCTGGATTGATGCGCATGCAGATATTCATTCGCCCTACACTTCCCCTTCGGGAAATATTCACGGAATGCCTTTGGCAGCTGTTCTGGGAGATGACAATCTGGATTTTAAGATCAAAGAAGTGATTGAAGATGCATATAAATATTGGCAGGAATTAAAAAATGTTGGTATTGAAGGGGCAAAAATACGACATGAAGATGTGATTTATTTTGGGGTAAGAGATACCGAAAAGCCCGAAGAAGATACTATGGAAAAGAATAAGATGAAGAATTATACCGTATCTGAAATGCGTTTTAGAGGATTTGAACTTTGTTTAAATGAGGCAGTAGAAAAATTAAGTGATTGTGATATGATCTATATATCCTTTGATGTAGACAGTATGGATTGTGACCTGATCTCAAAAGGTACCGGCACACCGGTTTCTAAAGGTTTTGATCAATATGAAGTGGAAAGGATCATTACAAAATTTGTAGAAACAGATAAAGTGGTTAGTTTTGAAGTTGTGGAGGTTAATCCAACTCTGGATAACAAAGGAAACGTGATGGCAGAAACGGCTTTTGAGGTGCTGGAAGTAACAACGGAGGCTTTGGTGAAGTGAAGTGAGAAGTGAGAAGTTAAAAAGTCAAAAGTCGAAAGTCAAAAGTTGTACGTTGTACGTCCCTGATATAGGTTGACCAAAAAAGTCAATTTATATGAGAGCAAATTTAAAGAAAATCAGGAAACATCGTAGTTACACAGATGAGTTTAAGAAAGAAATAGTCAATAGTTTTGAAAGTGGAAAATTCAGTGTATCTCAATTAGAAAAGTTGTATGGAATTAGTTCTACAGTTATTTATAGATGGATTTATAAATTTTCTACCTTTAACGAAAAAGGGATACGAATTGTAGAGATGAAACAAAGCATTATATTAAGATTCTGAAGGGATGTAATGCTCATATAAGTATGGCTTTGTCGGCTCAGGATAATGCATATGCAGAAAGGATAAACAGAACGATAAAAGAAGAATATCTGGATTATTGGAATCCCAAGAATTTTGGACAACTAAAAAGGCAGGTTAACAAAGCTGTAAAACATTATAATACTAAAAGACCACATGATAATATTGGGAAGTTAACTCCTGAATGTTTTGAGAAAAAGTGGTTTAATAATAGACAAGATGTTAATTATGTTTTAACTATTTTTGATAATGAAAAATTAATAAAAACCGGTCAACACTAATCAGGGATGTTCAAAACAAAAAACAATAAACAACAAACAGTATTCCAGGGAAGAGCGAAAAGAGATTAGACAATTCAAAATTTAAGATTTAACATTGCTCAAAGTATATAACCCTCAGCATTTTGATAATAATCTGCGTTTATCAGCAAGATCTGTGGGAAAATTTACAGGAACGAAGAGTAAAAAGGGAGAACGAGTATGTCGAAAGGCCGACAGGTAGGTTGAAGTCAATTCAAAATTCAAGAATACTACTAATTGTAAGATTCTCCCCTCTTGAGTCTGCCCTGCTGATAAGCATGGAGGGGAAGCGCACTAGCGCAGGGGTGTGTAATGAGCCATTCAAAATTCAAAATTCATAATTAACCCATAGTGCCCCATTAACTCATCCCTCAAAACTCCTTACTCTTTTAAACCATCAATAAAAATTTGTTCCGTAACTTTGCAAACTATTCATCCAATTATGAGTAATACCAGCAAAATAAATAATGACACCATTATTGCACTGGCAACTTCATCAGGAGTTGGAGCTATTGCTGTGGTTAGATTGTCAGGGCCTGATGCTATAAATAGGGTCAATCGTTTTTTTGTTTCCGGATCAGGGAAGAAAGATCTTACCAAAGTGAGATCGCATACCATACACCTGGGATATATAGTTGAGGGAGAAAGGATCATTGATGAGGTTTTGGTAAGCATTTTTAAAGATCCGCATTCGTATACCGGTGAGGATGTAGCAGAGATCTCCTGCCATGGGTCGGTTTATATTCAACAGGAAATAATACAGTTGTTTCTTAAAAACGGGGCTCGTCATGCCAATCCTGGGGAATTTACCCTGAGAGCTTTCTTAAATGGT
Organism: Flavobacteriaceae bacterium; assembly: GCA_024762795.1. GTDB lineage: Bacteria > Bacteroidota > Bacteroidia > Flavobacteriales > Flavobacteriaceae > Namhaeicola. Next base: position 8,191 of record JANTGS010000071.1, read on the forward strand.
AAAATGGACCTGAGTCAGGCAGAGGCGGTAGCCGATCTGATCTCATCCGATTCTAAAGCTTCACATCAGATTGCTATGCAGCAGATGCGCGGAGGCTTTTCAAATGAAATTGAGAATCTACGCAAACAACTCTTAGATTTTGCGTCTTTGATAGAGCTGGAGCTTGATTTTGCAGAAGAAGATGTTGAATTTGCCAACAGAGAACAATTTCTTGATTTGGTAGAGCGCATTAAAAAATTATTAAAAAGCCTGATCGATTCTTTTGCTTTCGGAAATGTATTAAAAAATGGAATTCCTGTAGCTATTGTGGGAGAGCCCAATGTGGGAAAATCAACACTTTTAAATGCCTTGCTTAATGATGAGAAAGCCATCGTTTCGCATATACCCGGAACCACCCGTGATATTATTGAGGATGATATGACGATCAATGGTGTTACCTACCGGTTTATAGATACCGCAGGACTCCGGGAAACCGAAGATCATGTTGAAAAAATAGGTATTCAAAAAACCTATGAGAATATCGAAAAGGCGCAATTGGTGCTACATTTATTAGATGCAGAACAACTTCAAACTTCGGGTTTAAATATAAATGAACTAGAGCATCAATATCCTAATAAAGAGGTGATTACAATTATTAATAAAACTGACCTTCTTAGTGATGAAGATCATTCAAAATTTATCTCTACGGCAGGCGGACTCAAATCTCAAAACCCGGAACTCATTTTTCTTTCTGCGAAGAATAAAACAGGGATCGATGTTTTAATTCAGAAACTTACCGAACTGGCCAATACCGGAATTTTAAGTAACAATCAGACCATTGTAAGTAATTCCCGTCATTTTGAGGCTTTAAATAATGCGTTACAGGCCATAACCGATGTTCATAAAGGAATGGAGCAGGGGATCAGTTCCGATCTGGTTGCTATTGATATTCGTGAAGCTTTATATCAGCTGGGTTTGATTTCCGGAGCAGTTACCAATGAAGATCTTTTAGGAAATATATTTCAGAATTTTTGTATTGGGAAGTAACCACCACAAAACAGCCAAAGAGGTAAGCATGATTTTAGAAGAAATAAGCTTTTGGGAAATACCGGTTGATGAATTGCAACTAGTGTAGAAGATACTTTTTAATAGAAGCAAAATATTCTAGAATAACTTTTGCATTTACACACTTTTTAGGATACTACGGAATAATAACAAACCTGTTTGAGTCGAAAGTCTGCCTGGCCGTCTAGGAAGGTCGAAGGTCGAAAGTCAAAAGTCGGGTTTACACGGAATAAAAAACAACAAACTCCGCTAACGCTACGTTCAGAATGATACAACGTTTTCTTTACCCACCTTGTTTTTGAAACCACTTTTCCAAGAACACATCGTACACCTTATAAGTGTGATTTTCGTAGTAAATAATTTCTTTGGATTGCAGAATCTTAAGCGCCGTATTTACCGTGCTCGGCGTACTCAAATGGTACCGGTTTACAAAGGCTTTTGAAGTGGGCTTATCGATACCTCCGTTAAGGGCTATGGCCTGCAAAAGTTGGTATTGCGCTTTCGGTAACAGGTGTTGCAGGTTTAAGTAAATGGCATCCCTTTCGTCTAAAATTTGTCTTTGGGTTTGCAGGATGTCTTCTTCCGTTACGTTTTTACCGCTGATAAACCACAATTTGTTACATGCGTTCTGTACATAAAAAGTATAGGCATCCACCCAATTCACTATTTCTAGTGCCTTATCTTTTGATATATTTTTTTTAGTTTCTTTAAATTTTTTTACGATAAATTCTGCATAGACTTCGCGGTCGATTCGCTCCAGTTTTAAAAAATCACTCGACTGATAAAATGGCCTTGAATAAGAAGTGAACATCGAAGTTAACAGCTGTTGCTGGCTACCGCTAAAAATAAAATTCGTATGTTTTAAATGCTGGATATGGCTTCTTAAAAAAGCTTCGAAATCGCTTTCCTGATACCGGGTGATCTGCTGAAATTCATCGATTGCTATATAAATACCCTTGTTTTGAGATTCCAGATAGTCTAAAATTCCGGTGAGCGAATTTCTTGCCTGTTGTTCGGAATGCGGCTTGATCTCGATGGAAGGCGCTCCGGTAAGCGGATCGAAAGTAATTACCGGATTAAACTTCGAAAAGAATTGCAATACCTGATTAAATATTTTTTTAGACTTCGAAGTAAAACTGCCCAAAACCGCATCGGCAAGTTTGTTGACAAAATCTTCAGTGGAATGCGTATTCATAATATCCAAATAAAAAGTATGAATATTTTGCTCTGCTTTTAATTGGTGGAACAAATGCTTAATCAAACCGGTTTTACCCATTCGCCTTAAAGAGAGTAAAACCATGTTTCTGCCGTTTTCCAGGGCATGTTGCAACTGCGCAGTTTCTTTTTGCCGGTCACAAAAAAAATTTGGCGACTTGTAAGAACTGATGATAAATGGATTTGTGTTCATAGTTTTATTTTTACATAAAATACGTAACGTAAAATACGTAACAAATATACATTTTTAAAGGAACAATTACAAACAGCGAACTATTTGGGTGAGATGTCTCTTTTTACTTTTTTCCCATTGCCGTAAAAGTATAAGAATTCAAAATTCAAGATTTAAAATTCAAATTCAAGATTACAACTAATTGTAAGATTCTCCCCTCTCGAGAGGGGAAGCGCGGCAGCGCAGGGGTGTGTAAAGAGTTATTCAAAATTCAAGATTCAAAATTCATAATCAATCCATAACGCCGAAACAACAAACAAAAAAACAACAAACCTGAAAGAGTCAAAAGTAGAAAGTCAAAAGTCAAAAGTCGGTTTACCAGAAACAATAAAAAACAAACAATAAGAGCTCAAAACAAATTTTCAATTTGTACGCCCGGCCGCAGGATTAGGTCACAAGTGCATGTAGGGGAGTAGAAATTTAACCGTTACGTATTATTATTGGGAGTAAAAATATTCTTCTTTTTAGTGACCGGTGCGCAGCAAATCCCTTGGGCGGGGAGAGACTTTTTTTGGTTCTTTTTTTGTCTTTAAAAAAAGAATGAAGGAAATGTATTTTACTTTTTTTCCATTGCCGTAAAAGTATAAGAATTCAAAATTTGAGATTAACCCGAAACAACAAACAAAAAAACAACAAACCTGAAAGAGTCGATTTATAGTAAAAAACCAAATCGAATAATTTTTAAGAAAGGAACGCTCAGAAGGGAGTAAAGAATATGGATAAATTTGAGTATATTTGTAGTAAAGCATTTATCGATGATTAACTTTAATAAATATATTGAGATCAATAATAAAAAAAGATTTGGCAAGCCAATTATCAAAGGAACCCGTATTTCTGTATATGATGTTTTGTCTTGGCTTTCTAGCGGGATGGCGAGAAATGAGATTTTGACTGCATATCCTGAACTTTCTATGGAGCAAATAAATGCTTGTCTTTCGTTTGCAGCTAAAAAGGAACAAAAACACCTTTATGCTTCATGAAATTGCTTTTTGATCAAAACATATCCTTTAGGCTTGTTAAAAAAATAAATGATATTTATCAGGAAGCAAAACAGGTTCGAGAATTAGGTCTTGAAAATGCAACTGATTTAGAAATATTTGAATATGCCAAGAGAAACAACTTTGCAATAGTTACTTTTGATGCAGACTTTTGCGATTTAAATATTATCAAAGGTTATCCTCCAAAAATAATTTGGATCAGAACCGGGAATACCACAACCCAAAATTTAGAAAAAGTAATACGACTGAAATCAGGATTAATCAATTCCTTTTTAGAGGAAGATTTTGGTTGTTTGGAGATAATTGACTAACACAAGTTTTTTTTACTTTTTTCCCATTGCCGTAAAAGTATAAGAATTCAAAATTCAAAATTCAAGATTTAAAATTCAAGATTACAACTAATTGTAAGATTCTCCCCTCTCGAGAGGGGAAGCTCGGCAGCGCAGGGGTGTGTAAAGAGTTATTCAAAATTCAAGATTCAAAATTCATAATTAATCCATAACGCCGGAACAACAAACAAAAAAACAACAAACCAGGAGGAGTCAAAAGTAGAAAGTCAAAAGTCAGAAGTCGGTTTACCAGAAACAATAAACAACAAACAATAAGAGCCCAAAACGAATTTTCAATTTGTACGCCCGGCCGCAGGATTAGGTCACAAGTGCATGTAGGGGAGTAGAAATTTAACCGTTACGTATTATTATTAGGAGTAAAATATTCTTCTTTTTAGTGACCGGTGCGCAGCAAATCCCTTGGGCGGGGAGAGATTTTTTTGGTTCTTTTTTTATCTTTAAAAAAAGAATGAAGGAAATGTATTTTACTTTTTTCCCATTGCCGTGAATGTATGAGAATGTCAGTTCATAGTATAGGTTGTCGCTAAGTTTAGTTAATAACTTTCATAAATTTGAGAATTATGAAAAAACAAAACCGAGGACATCGAATCTTTA
>JANTGS010000072.1 GCA_024762795.1 Flavobacteriaceae bacterium
AAGTACACTCCTGCGAGATCGAAGAAGCCGACTTTTATGTAGGATCCTACTCTATTGGCGACAGAACCCGGGCATTTTTAAAAGTTCAGGACGGATGTGATTATAAATGCACCTATTGTACTATTCCGCTGGCTCGCGGTATTTCAAGAAGTGACACCCTTGAAAATGTAGTGAGCAATGCAAAAAAGATAGCCCTGGAAGGAATCAAAGAAATTGTTCTTACCGGGGTTAATATTGGCGATTACGGTAAAGGTGAATTCGGGAACAAACAGCATGACCATACTTTCTTTGATCTTGTAAAGGCACTTGACGAGGTTGACGGTATTCAGCGTTTGCGGGTTTCTTCCATAGAACCCAATCTTTTAAAAAATGAGACCATTGAATTTGTATCACAATCAAAACGTTTTGTTCCTCATTTTCATATCCCTTTACAAAGTGGAAGTAATGAATTGTTAAAATTGATGAAACGCCGTTATCAAAAAGAACTTTATACTGATCGTGTTAAGCAAATAAAATCTTTGATGCCCAATGCCTGTATTGGTGTGGATGTTATTGTAGGATTTCCCGGGGAAACCGATGAGATCTTTTTGGAAACCTATCACTTTTTAAATGATCTGGATATATCTTACCTGCATGTATTTACCTATTCTGAAAGACCAAATACAGAGGCTGTTAAAATGGAGCCTGTAATTCCTCAAAACGTAAGAACTAAAAGAAGTAAAATGCTTCGTGGATTATCGGTAAAAAAACGGAGAGCTTTTTACGAGAGTCAGCTGGGAAATAAACTGAGCGTTCTTTTTGAAGGGGAAAACAAAAATGGTTTTATGTATGGATTTACAGAAAATTATGTAAAAGTTAAAACTCCTTTTCAGGAACAACTGATCAATACAATCCATAAAATACAATTAAAAGAAATTGATGAGGATGGCGTTGTTATTTTTGACTGGATAAATGAACCTGTTTTTATTTAAATTGTATTTATGGAAGCATATTACACCTCTGCCATTCTGATCTTTACATCATTCTTTACATTGATCAACCCTTTGGGAACCATGCCCATTTTCATGTCGATGACCTCCTCATTAAATGATAAAAGAAGAGAACAAACGGCTAAAAAAGCAAGTCTTGTAGCTTTTTTTACCATTGTAGCCTTTGCTTTTTCAGGGCAAATCCTTTTTAAATTCTTCGGGATCTCTGTAAATAGTTTCCGTATTGTAGGAGGGGTTATCTTCTTTGCCATGGGTTGGGATATGCTGCAGGCCAGATTGGGAAAGATAAAATTTGATAGTGAAAAAAAAATAGATGCTTATGTGGAGGATATATCCATCACTCCTCTGGCTATACCTATGATCAGTGGTCCGGGTGCCATCACCAACTCTATCATTTTGATGGAAGCTGCTGATACTATTGTTAAAAAAATTATTTTAGTGCTGGTTATTGCATTAGTATTATTTATAACTTACCTGATCCTGATAGGGTCGAGCAAAATCACCGAAAAACTGGGGGAAACCGGTAATAAAGTAATGATGCGGCTCATGGGATTAATAGTAATGGTTATCGCTGTTGAATTTTTCTTCAGCGGACTAAAACCCATTATTATGGATATGATCAATGGCTAGTAAAAATCAAAAAATACCCGTTTATTTTATTCCCGGACTCGCAGCGGGAAAGGAGATCTTTGACTTTATCCGGTTACCTGAACAAAAATATACCAAGCATTATATGGAATGGCTTCCGCCGAAGTTCAGAAAAGAGAAACTGGAAGATTATGTATTAAGAATGAGTAAACAAATAAATCATGAGAATCCTATTTTGATAGGAGTTTCTTTTGGAGGAATTATTGCTCAGGAAATTGCAAAGATCATTCCTGTAAGAAAGATCATCCTTATTTCAAGTGTTAAAGACAGAAGTGAATTTCCTAAAAGGCTCCGATGGATCAAAGCATTAAAATTATACAGATTATTTCCGGCCAGAGCATTTCAGAATATTCATAATTTTAACCGGTTTGCTTTTGGTAAAACTCTCAGTAGAAAAGCTGTTCTTTACAATAAATATTTAAATGTGAGGGATGAAAAATACCTTAGATGGGCAATTTATAGCGTTCTCAGCTGGAACCAAAAGGAAGCAATGCCGGGCATCATTCATATACATGGAAGCAACGATCCTATTTTCCCCATAAAATATATAGAAAATCCAATTGTGATCAAAGGTGGAAATCACGCTATAATTCTTACCAAAGCCAAGCAGATTAGTCATATTATAAATAAATCTATTTAAATGCAAATTGAAAAAACCAGTTTTGACGGACTCCTGATCATCAAACCCAATGTATATTCAGATGACAGAGGTTATTTTATGGAGTCGTACAAACAGAAAGTATATGAAAAACTTACCGGAGTTTCTTTTGTTCAGGATAATGAATCCCGATCGCAAAAAGGAGTGATCAGAGGTTTACACTTTCAAAATCCACCTTTTGCACAGGCTAAATTGATACGGGTGATCTCCGGAAGTATCCTGGATGTGGTGGTTGATCTCCGGAAAGATTCCAAAACCTTTGGAAAACATTATAAACTTATCCTTACCTCTGAGAATAAACAGCAATTCTTTATCCCGGAAGGCTATGCTCACGGATTTCTTAGTCTGGAAGATAATACCATTATTCTTTACAAATGCTCCGAATATTACCATAAAGAATCAGAAGATGCCTTGTTATGGAATGATGAAATCCTGAACATCAATTGGGAGGTTGACAATCCCATTATCACTGAAAAGGATAGTAATGCCAAAAAATTTAGTATCTTTGAATCTCCCTTTTAACTAAAAGAATTACCTGTATGAAAAATGCTCCCCGTATATTGACTGTTGCCGGATTGGTATTAATTTTTGTATTCTTTATCAATTCGATCAATCACCCCGATAATAATCCCTCTAAAAATACCAGCGATCTATATGAGATCAAAGCTCTAAAGATTCCGGATAACCTTAAATTCTGCGGAGAAAAAGTACCTCTGAATAAAAATGATGTACGTGAACGCATTGACCGTGAATTGCTTGTTAATACCTACTGGCAATCAAACGGGCTCCTTTTCCTGAAAAGGGCAAATAAATACTTCCCCGTTATAGAACCGATTTTAAAAAAGAATAATATCCCTGATGATTTTAAATATCTGGCATTGATCGAGAGTGGGTTACAAAATATCACTTCTCCGGCCGGTGCAAAAGGTTTCTGGCAACTGATGCCTAAAACAGCTAAAGAGTACGGCCTTGAAGTTAACAGCAATGTAGATGAAAGATATAATCTTGAAAAATCTACCGAAGCTGCCTGTAAATATTTACAGGAATCCTATGATAAATTTGGAAACTGGACCCTTGCCGCTGCTGCTTATAATGCCGGTATGGGTGGAATAAACAAACAAATCGAACGTCAAAAAGTTAGCGATTATTACGATCTGCTGCTTGGGGATGAAACTTCCAGATATGTTCCCCGTATTGTAGCTGTTAAAGAGATCCTGAATCACCCTTCAAAATATGGTTTTGTCTTTGAGAAGGAAGATCTTTACAGAATGATGCCAACAAGGCAGGTTAAAGTAGATACCGCTATTACAAATCTTGCTGATTTTGCTAAAGAGCAAAACATAAACTATAAAGAACTTAAGATCTTAAACCCTTGGTTACGTGAAAATAAGCTCAACAATAAAACCCGTAGATTGTACTATATCAAGTTACCAAGATAGAACCTGTATTTCTCTTATTGTCATGGATCTTTTTATGTCCGGAGCAGCCAATATGAAGTACTGATTCTTAATGTATTGAATATAGATCTGGTAGTAAAAACTGTTGAAAAACTTTATCAGATTGAAATTAATTCCTCAGTGAAAAGCAGTTAAATGTTTTAAAAATTCGACCCAATAAAAAGAGCTTGGGTAAAGAATCACCTTTTTTAATAATTCTATATAGTTTTTTCAACTGCCCTTTATAATTCAAGCGTTTCCACAACTTCCCAATTGGCTCTTGCTTCTATAAGGAGCTTAAAATAATAAACCTCTTCAGGCTGGATCCTTTTCAGGAAACTTCCTGTATCCCATCGCTTGTTCTTGTTATCATCATAAATGACCCTAACCAAATAGTTGGAAGGATTTATATTCTCAAATTTTACCTCCTTTGCTGATTCGGCATATTGGGAGGCCTCAATTTTACCATCCTTGGTAATCAACTGTACAATTACCGGATATCTTTTCAAATTTTTTAAAGTAAGAAATACAGAACTGTAATTTGAAGGCCTTTTAGTAGAAAAATTGATCTTTAAAGTATCATTTTTAAGTCCGAAAAAATCGGTAACAGCTCCCGGAAACAGATCAAGATGATATTTATAATCGTATTCTTTCTTAAAATCTATATAAAGTTTTTGTTTGTTCCTGTCTTGATACACTATAAATTTTTGTCTTAAAGAATCTTTATTTAATAAGACTATTTTAGAAGTATCTATCTTAAATACAGGCGTATTACTTATTATATTTAAAGTATCTCTTAAATTGAAACCCTTTGCAATTCCTGAAGCAATTTTTAGAGTATCTATCTCTTCCGATTTCAATCTTACCTTTAAAGTATCAACATAAGAATTCTTACTGACAATAAAACTTATCGAATCTTTTTTATAATTCTTAAACCAATAATGAAGGCTGTCCTTTTTTGGTTCAAAAGTAATAAATGAAGAGAGTTCTTGATCCTCAGGATATACACTTATCCTCAAACTATCAGGTTTTCCTTCATAGGGAAACAAGATATGGCCTTTCTTTATTTCCTTAGGTTTCCGGGGGATTTTGAAAGGCAGTATCTCTTTAAAAAGAACCAAATTATAAGTAGTATCAGTCGGTGCTGATATCAAATTTGGATAAAAACCAATTTTATCTTCTTTAGGATTGTATTTATAATTTTTGCTCTTGTCATCCAAAGCAATTAAAGCATATTTCCCGTCTTTAATATTTGAGATCTCAAAATTGATACTATCGAGCAGAGCTCCTACATAGGTTGGTTTTTCTTTAAAAACAATAGAATCATTGAATTCTCCTTCTACGGGATACAACATCAGGATCACATTTTCATTTTGTTCCCTGTTAAAAGCATCTTTGATTGTTCCGGTAACTTTTAGCGAATCAATATAATCGCCTGTTGAAATTACATATTTAAAATTTTCAAGAATATTTCCTTCGGTATTATCAATAACGCTATAACCAAAATTAAAAGTGTAAGTAGTATTTTCTCTTAAAGTATCTAAAATTTTGAGTGTAATAAACTTACTTGGAGTGCCCTGAGGCGTTACAATAGGAGGATATTTTAGAGGCGGGGAAATAATAAGTTGTTTGTTCAGATCTTTTAATTTGATATACTCATCAAAATAGATCTTAATCTCATCTGCGTTAAAGTGAGTACTCCCAAAATCAGGCTTGGCCTTAACCATAATGGGTTTATCATCATCCTTTGGTCCCCCGTCGGGCCTTGACCTTCTGGCACAACCTGAAAATATGGTAAAGATCAGAATAAACAATATATAGCGCATAGATTCCTTTAGAAAATTTGTTGCAAAGTAACAATATATTTAAGGTTTATAAAACTTTTTATGGAGTATATGCCATGGTGGCAATACTAATCTTTATTTCCGTTATTTTTTGCAGCTCATTACAGCAGGCTTCCAGAGTGGCACCTGTGGTCAGAACATCATCTATCAGCAGGATATGTTTTCCATGGTAAGCTCCCAGGTTGTTTACTTCAAAAATATTCCTCGTATTTTGAAAACGGTCTGTACGATGCTTATACGTTTGGGTTTCAGTATAAATATTTCTTTTTAAAACACCTTCAACAAAGGGAATATTTAAAATTTCTGATATTGACTTTCCAAACTCACTCACCTGATTATAGGTTCTTTTCTTTAGCTTCTTCTGATGCAAAGGCACCGGAACAATCATGTCAGGAATTTCAAACCTTTTAGAAGATTTGATCTCTTCCCCCAACCACTTACCAAGAAAAGCCCCTATTTCCTGATGTCCTCGATATTTAAGTTCATGGATCAACTTCTGAACGGATCCCTTTTTGTAAAAATAAAGCAATGCCGTAGCCGATTGTATTTTAGATCGGCCTGTAAATGACCTTTCCATCTCATTATCAGGCTCATGAGTAAATCCCGTAAGGGGAAGTTCATGCCTGCAAACTACACAAATAATTTTCTCATCTTTAAGCAATTGCTTGTCGCAAATAACACATCTTTCCGGAAAGAAAATATGTACTAAATCTTTGATTGAAAGGTCCATTAGATGTATATTTACACGATTTTTATAAAATTCTGAAAAAAAATTAAAAAAATATACATTTCACATACAATTTTTATAATTTTTTACGTTATATAAGTTACGATTAATTAAAATGAACCCATATTATGGAAGAAAACAAATCTAGTTCAAACAGTAAAATTTTAATTATTATCCTTACCCTGCTGCTTTTCGGGCTTATAGGGTATACTTTTTATCAAAGCAGGGATCATAAAGAAGCCCTGAAATTTTTACAGGATGAAAAGGAACAGATTATTGGAAATTTAACAGCCATGGAAGATAAATATGATATAGCTATATCAGAAAACACTTCCTTGTCTGACTCACTTACTATTGAAAAAAATCGAATTATTGCTTTTAAAGATTCTGTTAAAAATCTGAAAAGAGTAAATTCTTCCATTTTAAGAAAATACCGGAATCAGTTAAGACAATTAGAAGCCGTTAACGAACACTTGCTAGATGAAGTGGATTCATTAAAGATGATTTCTAATGTTTTGATCGATGAAAAGGACAGTATTTCAAATCAACTGAATATCCAAACTGTTTACAATGACACTTTAAAGGCTCAAAATCAGAAACTTGCTGAAAAGGTTGAGATTGGAAGTGCTTTAAATATTAAGGATATTAAAGTTACAGCATTAAAAATGCGCTCTAACGGAAAATATACTGAAACAAACAAAGCTCAAAAAACAGATGCCGTTAAACTCGAATTCAGATTAATGGAAAACGAGATCGCCACTCCCGGTGATAAAGATGCCTTTGTCGTATTAAAAGATCCTAAAGGAAGAGTGATCAATGCTAAAGGGACAACTTTTTTAAGAGACAGCACCGAGATCAAATATACGGAACAAACCTCTGTAAATTATGAAAATGCCGAATTGGATGTTGTGATCTTTGTAGAAAGGAAAGGCGAGAAATATGAAAAAGGAATCTATCCGATTAATGTGTATGTTGATGGCCGTTTGGCCGGGGTTTCCAAACTGGTTCTTGGAGATTCTTTCTTAGGATTATAAAACCTAAAAAAACACTATAAATCAAAGGCTGCCCGATAAAGGCAGCCTTTTTTATTTTTTACCCTCGGGAAAATGGTTATTTTTGCCCTTCATTTACCAATTCCAAATTTTATTCAATTAAGACGAGTATTAGTAAATTTTAAGAATAATTTCTTTTTGTGAGAGCGTAGCTCCTTTCTAAAAACAGACAGGCATGCATACTATCTTATTTTTATAAATATTTTATTAGAAATTAACAGGATTCAAAAGTATGAAAAATAACGAAGACAAGTTTAAAAAAGTAATATCCCACGCCAAAGAGTACGGATATATATTCCAATCCAGCGAGATCTATGATGGTCTGAATGCAGTTTATGATTATGGCCAGAATGGTGCCGAGCTCAAAAAGAATATCCGTGAATACTGGTGGAAGGCTATGGTACAAATGCATGAAAATATCGTGGGCATCGATGCGGCCATCTTTATGCATCCCACAACCTGGAAAGCATCAGGACATGTAGACGCTTTTAACGATCCTCTCATAGATAATAAAGACTCGAAAAAGCGTTATCGTGCCGATGTTCTAATCGAGGATTACGCCGAAAAACTCAATTTAAAAGCTCAAAAAGAGATCAAGAAAGCAGCCAAACGATTTGGTGATGCTTTTAATGAGGAAGAGTTTGTAAGTACCAATGCGAAAGTGCTGCGTTATTACGCCAAACGCGATGAAGTTTTAAAAAGAATGGCAAGTTCACTTGAAGCAGAAGATCTTGCAGATGTTAAAAAACTGATCGAAGAACTTGAAATTGCCTGTCCGGTATCCGGTTCGAAGAACTGGACTGATGTAAAACAGTTTAATCTGATGTTTGGAACAAAACTGGGAGCCACTGCTGAGAGTTCAATGGATCTTTATCTTCGACCCGAAACGGCTCAGGGAATCTTTGTAAACTTTTCAAATGTTCAGAAAACAGGCAGGATGAAAATCCCTTTTGGTATCGCCCAAACCGGTAAAGCCTTTAGAAATGAGATCGTTGCAAGACAATTTATTTTTAGAATGCGTGAATTCGAACAAATGGAAATGCAGTTCTTTGTACGTCCGGGAGAAGAAATAAAATGGTATAATCACTGGAAAGAAGAACGTTTAAACTGGCATTTGTCTTTAGGATTACCCAAAGAGAATTATCGCTTCCATGACCACGATAAACTGGCCCATTACGCTAATGCCGCCGCTGATATTGAATTTAATTTCCCTTTTGGCTTTAAAGAACTTGAAGGTATTCATTCCAGAACCGATTTTGACCTGAAAGCTCATGAGGAATTTTCCGGAAAAAAATTACAGTTCTTTGATCATGAAGTAAACAAAAGTTATGTGCCATATGTTATCGAAACTTCTATTGGTTTAGACCGTATGTTCCTGGCCATCTTTTCTGCTTCTTTACAAAAAGAAACACTTGAAGATAATTCAGAAAGGATCGTATTAAAATTACCTGCAGTTCTAGCACCAACAAAAGCTGCTGTATTGCCTTTGGTCAAAAAGGACGGCCTACCGGAAATAGCACGAAAGATCATTGATGAGCTTAAATACGACTTTAATGTAACCTATGATGAAAAAGATGCTATCGGACGTCGATACCGTCGTCAGGATGCAGCCGGTACTCCGTTTTGTATTACAGTTGATCATCAAACTAAAGAAGATCAAATGGTTACCATACGCCATCGCGATAGCATGAAACAGGAAAGGGTCTCGATAGAAAGAATAAAAGAGATTATCAACCGTGAAGTCTCTATGAGCTCCTGGTTGCAAAAGATCTGATCCTCTTAGAAAACTAAACAAAACCTGTATAATAATAGTATTGTACAGGTTTTTATTTTATACCCTTTGAGTATTGCAATTAATTTGGTTAATTTTGGCCTATGCAAAAAAATATAAACATAAGAAACAAAAAGGCGCGTTTTGAATACGAGATCCTCGATACTTATATTGCCGGTATCAAATTAACCGGTACTGAGATCAAATCGATCAGGGAAAGTAAAGCCCGTATTACCGATAGCTTTTGTGAGTTCAATGACGAAGGAGAGCTTTTTGTGATCAATATGTTTATTGAAGAATATTTGCATGGCAGCTACTACAACCACAGGCCAAAAAGCGAAAGAAAACTCCTGCTCACCAAAAGGGAACTTAAGAAACTAAAAAAAGAAGTACAAAATGTTGGTCTTACCATCGTGCCCTTAAAATTATTTATCACAGATAAAGGCTGGGCCAAGCTGCAAATCGCTTTGGCGAAAGGTAAAAAGATCCACGATAAGAGAGAAACCATCAAAGACCGCGATAACAAAAGAGATCTGGCCAGGATAAAAAAGAATTTTTAATGGGATTTAAAAACATTTTAAATCTGATACGATGGAAGAATCTGCTTATGCTGATCCTGATCATGCTTCTTATAAAATATGTACTTTTCTTAAATTGTAATGCAGCAACCTATCTCAACCCTTATATTTTCTCTTTATTGGTCTTATCGGTAATTACCACTACTGCTGCAGGCTATATCATCAACGATATGCACGATATTCCTGCCGACAAGATCAATAAACCCGGTAAGGTTTTGATAGGAAAAAAGATATCAAAAGAGGATGCCCTGCTTTTTTATTCTGTACTGAATATTACGGGAATCCTACTCGGATTCGTTGTATCCTGGTATATCGGGAGAATTTCATTTTCGGTAGTTTTTATTCTTGCATCATTACTTTTATACAAATATGCTATCTACTTTAAAAAGAAATATTTATATGGAAATATTATTGTATCTTTTTTAATATTTCTAAGTATTATTATCACCCCTTTGTTCGATCTGATTCCTGCAACAAATTCTGCCAATCAAGAAAGTCAGTGGGAAATTTTTATCCTGGTTTTAAAAATTGCATCATTTGCTTTTTTACTTACGTTTTTAAGAGAGTTGGTTAAAGATATAGAAGATGTTGAAGGAGATAAAAGAATTGGAAGCGAATCCTTTCCCATTGAAAAAGGAATCCCTAAAAGTAAGAAACTGCTTCTTTTTTTTAGTCTGTTTATCCTACTGATCGTTCTTTCTTTTTCATACGGCTATTTTGGTATCAGAAACATTACCGCTATTTATCTTGTATTTACTGTAGTACTACCCCTGCTCTACTTTATCTTCAAACTGAAAGATGCCGATACGAAAGAAGATTTTCACAAACTAAGTAATCTGCTCAAGCTGATCATGCTGGCAGGAATCCTAACCGTATTTTTATTATAAAAAGATGTTATACAACGAATTAAAGAAAAAACATATTATTTTGGCATCCGGATCTCCACGGCGGCAAAAATTCTTAAAAGATCTCGGACTTAAATTTGAGATCCGCCTTAAAGAAATTGAAGAACAATATCCCGATGATCTAAAAAAAGCTGAAATAACTGATTTTTTGGCAAAACTCAAAGCTAAACCTTTTAAAAAAGAACTTAAAAATGATGAGATTCTCATCACCTCTGATACCATTGTATGGCTTAAAGATAAAGCCATCGGGAAACCCGGATCTCCCAAAGAAGCTAAAAGAATGCTAAAAGAACTCTCCGGGAAAATGCACGAAGTAATGACCTCTGTGGCCCTGACCGACATAGAGCATCAGGTAATTATCAACGATATCACAAAGGTGTATTTTAAAGAACTGAGCAATGCTGAAATTGATTATTATCTGGAACATTACAAACCTTACGATAAAGCCGGAAGCTATGGAATTCAGGAATGGATAGGTTTTATCGGTATTGAAAAGATCGAAGGCAGTTATTTTAATGTAATGGGCTTTCCAACGCATAAATTTTATCAGGCACTGTTAGAATTTTAAGGCAAACCCGTTAAATAAGTTTTTAAATTTCTATTTTTGTGGCTTTAACAGAATCATTCAAAAATTTTCAATGAAAAAATACACCTATACCGAGAAAAAAGACACCCGTTCGGGTTTTGGTGCCGGACTGGCTGAACTCGGCAGAACCAATAAAAATGTTGTTGCACTTTGTGCAGATCTGATCGGATCATTAAAAATGAATGCATTTATTGATGAAAATCCCGACAGATTTTATCAGGTAGGTATTGCAGAGGCCAATATGATGGGAATTGCTGCAGGGCTTACCATTGGTGGTAAAATACCCTTTGCCGGGACTTTTGCAAATTTTGCTACCGGAAGAGTTTACGACCAAATCAGACAATCCGTTGCTTATTCGGAAAAGAATGTTAAGATCTGTGCCTCTCATGCCGGAATTACCTTAGGGGAAGATGGTGCCACACACCAGATCCTCGAAGATATCGGTCTGATGAAAATGTTACCCGGTATGGTGGTGATCAATACTTGCGACTACAATCAAACAAAAGCTGCGACCATTGCTATTGCAGATTATGTAGGCCCGGTTTATTTAAGATTTGGCCGCCCTGCTGTACCCGTTTTTACTCCCGAAGATCAAAAATTTGAGATCGGTAAAGCCATTCAGCTTACCGAAGGAAATGACGTTACTATTGTAGCTACCGGTCATCTTGTTTGGGAAGCATTACAAGCATCGGAACAACTTGAGGCTATGGGTATCAGTGCAGAAGTGATCAATATTCACACCATCAAACCACTGGATGAAGAAGCTATTTTAAGATCTGTAGCAAAAACCGGATGTATTATAACTGCTGAGGAACATAATATTTTTGGTGGCCTGGGAGAAAGTGTGGCACGAACTTTGACATTAAATAATTCTGTACCTCAGGAATTTGTAGCTGTAAATGATACTTTTGGAGAATCAGGTACTCCTGCACAACTCATGGAAAAATATAAACTCAATGATACAGCTATTGTTTCAGCAGTTAAAAAAGTTCTCCTGAGAAAATAGGCTAACTTAATTACTAATCTAAAAATTAATAAAAATGAAAAAATTAATTCTTTTTTTAATCTTATTGGGCAGCATGAGTTCTGTAAATGCTCAGTTTATAAATTATGGTATCAAAGGCGGACTTAATTACAACTCTAATGGTGATCTTAGAACACTGCAGGGTTTTCAAGATGATCTAAAAATTCGTTCCGATCGGGAAACTGGTTACCATTTTGGTGTATTTAGCGAGATCAAACTCCCACTATGGATTTATATTAGACCGGAATTACTTTATACTCATACCAAAAGTAATTACAACAAAAATGAATACGATTCAAATTTAACCATAAATAAATTTGATGCTCCAATACTGGTAGGAATGAAAATCTTACACTTTGGAAGATTGTT
>JANTGS010000073.1 GCA_024762795.1 Flavobacteriaceae bacterium
TTCTGCAGATCTTACCAAAGAGGCGGTAAGGTCAGCGATGAAAAAGGTGGCCGACTGGCAGTTAAATACACCGCTGAGGCATAATCTGGCCGACTGGACCAATGGAGCACTTTATGCCGGGATGTCAGCCTGGGCTAAAATGGCGGATTCTGATAAGTATTATGAATGGTTAAAAGAAAAAGGAGATAAGAATGCCTGGAATCATCTGGTAAGAAAGAATCCTAAGGGGAGGTATCATGCTGATGATTATTGTGTTGGACAAATGTATGTTGAATTGTACAGGCATTATAAGGATAAAAAAATGATCCGTCCGATGGAAGAATATTTTGATCATATTTTAAAGAATCCATCAAAGAATAGTCTTGAATTCAATTGGGAAAAAGAATACTGGCCTACAGAACGCTGGGCCTGGTGTGACGCTCTGTTCATGGGGCCAACGGTTTGGGCAAAGATGGCCAGTGTAACCGGTAAAAATTCTTATCTGGATTTTATGGATAAAGAATATAAAGTTACAACCGATTATCTTTTCAGCGAAAACGACAGCCTTTATTTTAGAGATTCCAATTACTTTGACAGAAAGGAGGCCAATGGAAAATCTATGTTCTGGGGAAGAGGTAACGGATGGGTGTTTGCCGGTTTGCCGGTAATTATCAATGAACTGCCCGTTGGTTATAAGAACAGGTCCTATTATATAGATATTTATAAAAAGATGGCTAAAAAGCTGGTTTCCCTGCAGGATGAAAAAGGATACTGGCACGCAAGTATGCTGGATCCTGAAAGTTACCCAAATCCTGAAATGAGCAGTACGGCATTTTTTATTTACGGACTTGCCTGGGGAATTAACCATGGCTACCTCGATAAAGCTACCTATTTATCTGCAGTGAAAAAAGGCTGGAAAGCCCTGGTAGGAGCTGTTTGGTCTGACGGAAAACTGGGTTGGGTACAACCTATAGGTGAAAATCCTAAGAATGTTACAGCAGAAATGACAGAAGTTTATGGAGTGGGTGGCTTTTTGATGGCCGGGAGTGAGGTTTATAAACTAGCTAAATAGTGCTTGTCTATAATGTCAATACATTTTGATTTTTAATATTTTTTACCCCAACTCTAAGGCCTGTCTGACAGCGGGCAGGAGAGAAAATGTTGAAAATCAGTTAGCCATTTGGGATGGGTTATTGCAGATTGAAACATTTTCGTGTTTTATGTACAGACATTAAATAGGGTTTGTCTATAAAGTGCTTGATTTTTGAAAGATTAATGAAATGAAAAATATTTTAATTTCTGTACTATTATTTTTACCGGTTCTCTTTTTTGCTCAGCAGAGAACTTATCCGTTCCAAGATCCTGGACTCAATCCGGAAATACGGGCAGATGATCTGCTAAAAAGATTAACACTGGAAGAAAAGGTTTCTCAGATGCAGGATGTTTCTCCTGCCATTGAACGTCTGGGAATTCCGGAATACAACTGGTGGAATGAATGTCTGCACGGAGTGGCCAGGGCAGGGGAAGCGACTTCCTTCCCGCAGGCTATTGGTATGGCGTCGACATGGAATACAGAACTGATCCATAAAGTAGCTGATGTGATCAGTACAGAAGCCCGGGCAAAATTCAATCAAAGTATAAAAAAAGGACACCGGAACAGATACCAGGGGTTGACCATGTGGACTCCAAATATCAATATTTTCAGAGATCCTAGATGGGGGCGTGGACAGGAAACCTATGGTGAAGATCCATACCTTACCTCAAGAATGGGGGTTGCTTTTGTAAAAGGTTTACAAGGAAATGATCCGGAATATTTTAAAGTGATAGCAACACCAAAACACTATGCAGTTCATAGTGGTCCTGAGTACAATAGGCATAGATTCAATGCAATAACTACTAAAAAAGATCTTTGGGAAACTTACCTGCCGGCATTTAAGGCTACGGTAGTGGAAGGAAAGGCTTATTCGGTCATGTCGGCTTATAACCGTTATCTCGGATCTTCGGCAACAGCCAGTAAATTATTGTTAACCGATATTCTAAGAGATCAGTGGGGATTTAAAGGCTATGTGGTTTCTGATTGCGGTGCGGTATCAGATATCTATCGTTATCATAAGATTGTTAGAACAGCTGAAGAAGCTTCAGCTCTGGCTATAAAGGCTGGTTGTGATCTGAATTGTGGCGACAGTTACAGTCACTTAGTGAATTCTGTTCGATCAGGCCTTGTAACAGAAAAAGATATAGACAGAGCTTTGAGAAGGCTCATCCTGGCAAGGGTCAAACTGGGATTGTTCAATCCACCGGATAAAGTTCCTTTTGCCGGTATTCCTGATACAGAGATCGAATCAAAAGAACATCAGCAGCTCGCATTGCAAACAGCGAGAGAATCAATAGTACTTCTAAAGAATAAAGATCATGCTTTGCCTGTTTCAAAGGATATAAGCTCTGTTGTTGTGATTGGACCCACAGCAAATGACCGGCATTTCCTTTTGGGAAATTATTTCGGCACACCGAATCATCGTATCACAATTCTGGAAGGGATAAAAGATAAGGTATCAAAAAACACCAAAGTCCATTATTTTAAAGGGACCAATCTGACCGATGATCATCCGGTTATTGATGTGATAGGTGCCAATCAGTTCAAGGGGAAAATTATTACGGAGTATTTTGATAATTCAAAGATGAAAGGAGCTTCGGTTTATAAGACAGAGGAAGATCTGATCGATTTTGACTGGGGAGGAACGGCTCCTATAGATATTTTAAGGCCCGGCAAATATTCAATAAGATATTCAGGTATATTAAAACCCGATTTAAGCGGTAAACTCACCTTAAGTGTTGATCAGGTTGGAGGAAGCTACAAATTATATCTTAATGGTAAAGAGATTCTGTCAGGTGATGATGAAATGGAACAAGCCAGAAGATCTGAACCCATTAGTTTTGAAAAAGGAAAGGAATACAACTTTCGTCTGGAGTACAAATGTATCAATCCGTGGGTATCTTCCGTACAATTGTTATGGAATAAAGAAGCTGTACTGGGAAAAAAGCATATGATGGATGTAATCGGTAAAAGTGATGTGGTTATTTATGTTGGCGGAATTACAGCTAAACTGGAAGGAGAGCAAATGCCTGTTGAAATTGAAGGTTTTTATAAAGGAGACCGAACCGATCTGAAATTACCCAAAGCGCAAACAGAGCTGCTTAAGGTCTTACACAGAACAGGGAAAAATGTTATTTTTGTAATGACTACCGGTAGTGCGCTTGCTGTGAACTGGGAACAGCAAAATATACCGGCTATTATTAATGTTTGGTATCCTGGGCAAACCGCCGGTAAAGCTGTTGCAGATGTTCTTTTTGGCGATTATAATCCATCCGGAAAATTACCGGTAACTTTTTACAGATCGGTTGATGACCTGCCTGATTTTAAAGATTATAACATGAGAGGACGAACTTACCGTTATTTTAAAGGAGAGGTATTGTATCCGTTTGGTTTCGGACTCAGCTATACCCGTTTTAATTTTACAAAGCCTGTTTTTGATCAGCCTAATCTTAGCCTGAATTCTAAAACAAAAGTGAGTACAATAGTTACAAATAATGGTAATTATGATGGTGAAATCGTTGTGCAGTTATATGTTTCGGCAACAAATCCTCACAATTCAGATCCTCTCCGGTCATTAAAGAAATTTAAAAAGATCTTTTTAAAAAAAGGTAGTACTGAGACTGTTAGCTTTGATCTTACTTCTGAAGATCTTATGCTGATAAATGAAGAGGGTAAACCTGAACTCAGGCCGG
Organism: Flavobacteriaceae bacterium; assembly: GCA_024762795.1. Classification (GTDB taxonomy): domain Bacteria; phylum Bacteroidota; class Bacteroidia; order Flavobacteriales; family Flavobacteriaceae; genus Namhaeicola. The sequence goes on from JANTGS010000073.1 coordinate 3,766, forward strand.
GTAAATACCATATTTATATGGGGCAGAGCTCAGCTACCAAGAATAAAAATACACTACATATTAAGTGATATACTTTAGCCATGAAATTCAGTTAGAATTTTTTTTAAAGTTTTTTTTATTACATCTTTGTAAAACAGTTTTACATTATTCTTAAGATTTTTTTTAAGATCTTAGAAAAGAAAAGAATTGAAAATAACTTTATGGATCTTAAACAAACACTCAATCAAAGATTTTTATTGCTGGACAGCAGGAAGAATCGTCTCTTCTTAGTGGTTTTTCTGTTTGTTTATATAACTGTTTTTCTAAATGTTTTTGTTCCTTTTAATATTGAAAACTGGATTAATATGCCGGGTTGGCCACATTGGTTGATTTTATCGAGCTATGCTGCCATTGGAGCTCTTACCATTGCTTTTACCCAGTTTTTGTTAAGAAAATGGCTCAAAATGGAGCAATTTACCATAAAACAGTTTCTTGTATGGGTTTTCTTTGAATTACTCTTTGCTACCTTTTTGCTTACTTTTATTTATGGAGGAGATTCTACTTCTATGGGATTTGTTTCAGATTTCTTCTTTACATTTAAACATACCTTTCTGGTGGTTATTATTCCTTACGGGATTGTTTTATTGATACTTTCATTATTTCATTACAATTCTGAAATAATTGAACTTAAGAAAAAATCTAAAAAGTCGTCCCCTTTAAATGATCTGATCAAATTTCCGGATGATAAAGGAAATGTAAAATTTACTCTACCTTTAAATGATCTGCTTTATCTTGAGTCAACAGATAATTATGTTTATATCTATTATCTGTTACACGATAAGATCAAAAAGGAACTCCTGAGAAATTCTTTAAAAAATCTTGAAACGGTATTTAAAGATGATCCGATCAAAAGATGTCATCGTTCTTATATGGTAAATCTTTTAAATATAAGCCTGATCAAAAAATCGGGTCAGAAAACAACTTTAATTTTAAACAGGGTTGAAGATCCTATACCTGTTTCAAAGACCTATCTGAAAGATTTTAAAGAATATCTTGAACTCGATACTCCCCGTTAAACCCACTTTTTTGTTTTTTACCGGTTGATTGAAATTGTTTATACCAAATAACAACAGTCTACCACTTTTTTACAGAGTGCAATGCATACTTGTTCTATTTTTGACTGATAACTCAAATGTGTCTGGAAAAATATGATGATCTGATTTCTTGACCTACATCAAGTAGTTAAAAGTATATTTTATCTAATTTTCACTTCTCTAAAAAGGGATATTTACTTATAAAAGTTTTAGTATGAGTGTTGAAGAAAAAATTAAAGCAGGTGTAAACCTTTATGCAGTCATAAAGAATATCGAACAGCTCGTGGTTCTTGATCCGGAAATCAAAGAACTGGTAAAGAACTGGAAAATATCTATTGAATTCAGGGTAAAGAACGGACCTGTAGCTTCTATCAGGTTTAAGGATGGAAAATGTGAGGTTATTAAAGGTAAATTTAGAAAAGTTGATGTGGTGTTGTTTTTCTTTTCTGAAGCACACCTGAATAAGATGTTTGATGGAAATGCCAACCCTCTTCCCCTAAAAGGTTTTACAAGACTAGGTTTCTTAGATAAGGAATTTTCTAAAGTAACCGATAAACTGGAATATTATTTAAAGCCGACTCCGGAACTTTTGAAAGATGAGAATTATATGAGGATTAATACAATCTTTACACTTGTAACAGCTATTAATGCTTTACCTGTTATCATGGAATTTGATCCCAAAGCTAAACTTACCGGTTCCCACCTTACCGATGGCAGTTTGTTTATCAATGTTGAAAATGGTCCTAGTGCTTTTGTAAAGACGGGTCCAAATTTTCTTGAAGTAGAAGAAGGAGATTCTGAAAAAGCCACCTGTGAAATGACCCTTAGAAATATCAATATTGCAAACCAGTTTTTTAGTGGAGAAGTTGACATCTTTTCAGCTCTGGCTAAGCAGGATATTAAGATTAATGGGCAGACCTATTTGCTGGATAATATTGGACTGATCCTCGACAGGATTCCAATTTACGTGAGTTAAGAAAAATAAGAACACTAAAATCAAAGAGAGTTTTGAAAAAATACAGTTATAAAAAATCAAATGAGTTGTTTGAAAGAGCAGTGGAGGTTATTCCGAACGGAATATACGGGCATTTTAGTCCGGCGCCATTGGTCCCCGTCTCAGCTTATCCGTTTTATATAGAAAGTGCAGAAGGCTCGCATTTTACCGATGTGGATGGAAATGAATTTATAGATTACATGTGTGGTTATGGCCCCATGGTAGCAGGTTACAAAAATAAAACTATTGATAAGGCTGTTTTTGAGCAGTATCAAAAAGTAGATACAGTAACCGGTGCACCTGAAGTGATGGTGGATCTTGCAGAAGAAATGGTAAAGACCATAAGTATTGCCGACTGGGCTTTTTTTGCAAAGAATGGCAATGATGTTACTTCGTACGCTTTGATGGCAGCGAGAGAGCATACCCAGCGTAAAAAGATTATCCGTTTAAAAGGCGGATATCACGGTGTTCATCCATGGACACAATCACCGGATCATCCGGGGATCATCTTTGACGATGCTAAAAATATCATCCTGGGAAAATGGAATGATATTGATGATCTGAAAAGAATTATTAAAGAACATAAAAATGAAATTGCCGGACTCATATCAACACCTTATCACCATCCGATCTTCTTTGATAATGAGATGCCTCATGAAGGATACTGGCAGGAAGTGGAGAAAATTTGCAGAAAAGAAGGGATTGTTCTGATTATTGATGAGGTAAGAACAGGGTTCAGAATTGATGAAAGAGGGGCTAATGAGACCTTTGGGTTTAAACCGGATCTGATTTGTTTTTCCAAAGCGATGGCCAATGGTTATCCTATTTCAGCTCTGGTTGGAACCAATGAGATCAAATCGAGTGTTTCAAAGGTTTTTTATACTGGAAGTTTCTGGTTCTCTGCGGTGCCGATGGTGGCTTCACTGGAAACCATCAAATATCTGAAAGCAAATAAAGGTGTGGAGAAAATGCATGATTATGGTAAAAAAATGGAAAAAGGCTTGGTGGATCTTGCAAATAAATATGGTTATGATCTGAAAGTTTCCGGACATCCTGCCATGCCATTTTACCGAATTACTGATGATCCCACAACGAAACTCCATCAGCAATGGTGTGCTGAATGTACTTTAAGGGGTGCTTATTTTACTTCACATCACAATTGGTTTGTTTCAACAGCTCATAGTGAAAAAGACCTGAAATTAACACTGGAAATAGCAGATGATGCTTTTAATGCATTGAAAAAAAATAATTAAAAAACAAATTCATTACAATTATGCCTTTATCAGATAAAGAAATAAAAGATTTAAAAGAGAAAGCTGCAAAGCTTAGAAATGATATTGTGGATGTGACATTTTGGGCCGGAGGAGCTCATATTGGAGGAGCCATGAGCATGGTAGATATCATTACTATTCTTTATAATAAATATATGAAATACGATCCTCAGAATCCAGATCTGGAAGACAGAGACCGTTTTGTTTTAAGTAAAGGTCATGCTGGAGTAGGGTTCGCACCATTGCTGGCTGAAAAAGGTTTCTTTGACAAGGAAACTTTAAAAACTTTTAACCAGTTCAATTCTCCTTTCGGAATGCATCTTGACAGTCTGAAAGTAAAAGGGCTCGATGCTTCAACAGGATCTCTTGGACATGGTTTGCCTATCGCACTGGGGATGGCTTTGGCAGCAAGAGTTAAAAATTTAGATTATAAAACCTATTGTTTGATAGGTGATGGAGAAATGAATGAGGGTTCGAACTGGGAAGCCATCATGGCAGCAGCACATTATAATGCTACAAATTTGATTCCTATTGTTGATTTTAACAAAAGAATGATCGATGGGGAGGTAAAAGATATCATGTCTATTGACCCGCTGGCTGATAAATGGAAAGCCTTTGGGTTTGATGTGATCGAGATCGACGGACACGACTTTAATCAATTGAATGAGGCTCTTGAAAAAGCAAATGCCGCTTCAGAAAGGCCCGTAGTAATCATAGCGCATACCATAAAAGGTAAGGGGGTTGATTTTATGGAAGATGAAACCAAATGGCATTACGGAAGTATTGATTCAACAGTGGTGGAAAAAGCAAAAGCATCAATTGCTGCAAACAGTTAAATTTTAAATTCAAAAAAATGGCAAAAGAAATATTAGGTACAACCTGGACAGTTTATGATGCGGATACGCTCACTCAAGCAGAAATTTACGGTCAGGTACTTACTGATTTGGGAAAAAAACATCCTGAAATCGTTGCACTTACAGCAGATCTGGCAAAATCAACTAAAATTGGTAAATTTCAGGATGAATTTCCGGAAAGATTCTTTAATGTAGGGATCGCCGAGCAAAATCTTTTTGGAGTGGCTGCCGGAATGGCAAAATCAGGTTTATTGCCTGTGGTATCAACCATGGCAGCATTTGCTTCTATGCGTGCAGCAGAACAGGTTAGAACAGATATTTGTTATCAGAACCTGAATGTAAAGATCATAGCTACCCATGCCGGATTATCTTTCGGCTCGGCCGGTTCAACACATCACTGTACAGAAGATCTGTCGATCATGAGAGCTTTTCCCAATATGACCGTTGTGGTGCCCGCTGATGGTATTGAAACTGCTAATGCAGTAAAAGCAGCTATAGCCCATGAAGGCCCGGTATATATCAGAATTGGTCGCGGATTTGAGCCTACTTACTATAAATCAGAAGATTATGGTTTTGAGATCGGTAAAGCGGTGAAATTGAGAGAAGGTACGGATATTACTATTATCGCTACAGGTGTTGCCGTTTTGCAGGCCGCTGAAGCAGCCGATTTTCTAAAGGAAAATGATAATATCAGCGTTGAGGTAATCAATATGCACACCATCAAGCCTATAGATCGTGAGGCAATTATCGATGCGGTTAAAAATTCAAGAAGGATTCTTACTGTAGAAGAACATAATACTTTTGGGGGTCTGGGAAGCGCTGTTGCGGAAGTAATTGTTGAGAGTGGAGTGAGTTGTGCTTTTGAAAAAGTGGGAATTCCTGATGAATTTTCCATAGTAGGTTACCCGGAAGATCTTTACAGTCATTACAAACTTGATTCTAACGGGATCATCGATAAAGTCAGAGAGGTTATGGGTAAGGATTTTGAAGAAGATGATAACTGGGAGGATGAGGTTTAGGTGTATTCTTTCAAAAACAGTTAAAAATTAGAAATGGACAAAGAATTAATTGCAAACCGGTTATTTACACATGCTGTCTTCCCGGTGATCAAAGTTGTATTGCAGGATGATGAATTCTACAAAAAGCTATTTACCAAAGTAAAGGCAAGGGTTGCTGTAGTAGCTGAAGATAAAGGAGCCGTACTGTGTTTTGATCATGGAGATTTTAGAGTTGATTACGAAGATCTTAATCTGGCAGATATCACTTTTAAATTCTCATCGGTAAAAAAGATGAATGATTTTTTAAGAGGTAAAACTGTTCTGCCAAAGATCTCAGGAATTACAAAAGTCTCATTGCTGGTAAAAGTAATTTTATTACTGAATTCACTAAAGATCATGATGCCGGATGTAAGGCCTAAAAAACAAGATAAAAAGTATTTAAAAGTGAAGATGGCCTTTTATATGGCTACTACCTCCTTGAGTCAGCTTAATAAAGTGGGAGATGAGGATATGAAAAAGTGGGTGGCAAAGCAACCGGACAGGATCTATCAGATTTCTGTAGAAGATACTGATATTGCAGCTTATTTAAGAGTGAAAGCAGGAAAATCGAAAGCAGGTAGGGGTATATATAAACGCAAAAGACCTTTTGTAAAAATGAAGCTCAATGGTCTAGAGGGTGCTATGGCCGTTTTATTAAGAGATGTTGAATTTGTTCAGGCAGTTGATCAGGGTTTTGTTGTAGTAGAAGGGGCACCCGAATATGCTGCACAGTTAAATGATTATATGATGCGTATTCAGGCATTAACAACATAATAGTTTAGGTTGATTGATTTTTGTTTTATCCCGGGATTCATTTTGGATTCCGGGATAATTTTTTGTTATCAGATCAGATAAAATCTTGAATTCCGGCCTTTTGTTGAAAATAACTTTTTTAAAAGATGATAATTCTTTAATTTCACAAGAAATTTTTTTTATGATCGACGAACTGGTGAATATTTTTCCAAACATTGATTTTTTATCTTTTCTTACAAAAGAAGAGCTGATCTATTCTTTCTCGTTTTTTAAAAAAGAAAAATTTAAAAAAGGTGAATATTTGTCGCGAGAAGGTCAGGTTTGCACCAAATTAATGATCGTTGAATCAGGGATCTTACGCTCTTTTTACAATAAAGATGCTGAGCAGCTTACAACTTATTTTAATATTGAAGGTACAATTGCTACTGCTTTGCGCAGTTATCTGAAAGAGGTCCCTGCGCATGAAAATATTCAGGCGCTTACCGATGTAGAGTTATTTTATATTGAAAAAAAGGATATGAATAAACTGTATGATGAAATCCCTTCCTGGAATAAAATTGGCCGGCTGCTTATGGAAATTCTTTATGTAAAGATGGAGGAGCGCTCTATTTCACTTCAACATGATTCTGCCAAAGAAAGATATATAAATTTTTTGACCGAGTTTCCAAATGTTGTCAACAGGATTCCTTTACAATATATCGCTTCCTTTTTAGGAATTACTCCGGAAACGCTCAGTAGAATCAGAAAAAGTATTTTTTTATAAATTTAGATCAGGATTTCTTTTTGGGCAGTCTTTTAGCTTCTTTCAAAGATCTTTGCAGTATCCATTCTATTTGTCCGTTCGTTGAGCGAAATTCGTCTGCGGCCCATTTCTCAATAGCCTTTAACAGATCTTCGTTTAAGCGTAATGCAAATGCTTTTTTCTTTGCCATTTCGTTCTCCTTTATTTTGTAAGTTTATAAAGGTAATTGTTGACGGTTTCCTTTGCTTTCTCAGGCATTCTGGTTCCAAGTAATAATTTGCCGCCATCCTTTAATACAAGTTGAATCCCCATATTTCCACTCACGTTCAATGCCATTCCTCTTCTGCTTTTCTTGCTAATACCTCTTATACCCCAGCCTCCATATTCCATAATAGGGGAGTACTTTCTTACTTCGATATCTTTCAGTTCATCCCACCCGACCTTTTTAAGTTTAAGGTGAAAAGGGAAGAATTGGTAATAAACTCCGGTTTCATCAATTCTTGTTTCCAGTTTCATAAAAAGAAACAAGACAACAATCAGGATCAGAATAATAACGGGAAAAATCATTCCGAATAGATCTTCTTTTGTGGCAGTATCTTTTATCTTGTTATATTCAGTGATGATAGAATAAAAACTAAAAACCGAAACACTACCAATTAAAATAATGATCCAGGATTGTGTAAATTTTTGTATTTCTTTAAAAACCTTCATAATTAATAGGACCGGCTTTTATCTCTCTCTAATATTACTTTATTGAAATTGCCATGATCTCCAATAGCGCTGATCACCACCCAGCCATCTCTTGCGAACTGATTCAACAGGTCTTCCAGAAATTCGTCTTTTTTAAAGAAACCTTTTTTAATGATCTTATATTCTTTCATCTGATTTTGATTTAATTATTAATGACTCAAAGTACCGGTATTTAAAACAGGCTGAGCATCTTTGTCAGAACATAGAACAACCATCAAATTGCTCACCATAGCAGCTTTTCTTTCTTCATCCAGATCTACAATCTCTTTTTTGCTCAGATCTTCCAAAGCCATTTCAACCATACTTACAGCTCCTTCTACAATTTTATGTCTTGCAGCAACAATAGCAGTGGCCTGTTGTCTTTTCAACATCGAATTGGCTATTTCCTGTGCGTAGGCCAAATAACCTATACGGGCTTCAAGTACCTCAATTCCAGCCATTTTCAATCTTTCTGAAAGCTCTTTTTCAAGAGCTTCACTTACTTCATTTACGCTGGCCCTTAAAGTGATCTCTTCATCCATACCTTCATCTTCAAAATTATCATAAGGATATAAACTGGCCAGTTTTCTAACCGCTGCATCCGATTGAACTCTTACAAAGTTTTCGTAATTATCCACATCAAAAGCTGCTTTATAAGTATTTTCAACTTTCCATACCAAAATAGTGCTGATCATAACAGGATTACCCAGCTTATCGTTTACCTTGACTCTTTCACTGTCAAAATTGCTTGCTCTTAATGAAATGCCTTTCTTTGTGTAAAATGGGTTGGCCCAATAAAATCCGTTTTCCTTAACAGTACCTATATATTTACCGAACAATAACAAAACCTTTGAAGTATTTGGGTTAACCAAGAAAAAACCCGGCAACATAAATACACCTATCACAATTGAGATAATAAATAAGGAACTGATGTTAAAGGTACCGTATACACCTCCCAAGATCAACAGCAATGCTAAAAATAAAAAGATATAACCATTGGAAACCGTAATAATTTTTTCTTCTTTCATGATAAAAATATTTAAT
>JANTGS010000074.1 GCA_024762795.1 Flavobacteriaceae bacterium
TCTTTTTAAAGGTTGATAAAAAACTTATCAAGATCAAATTTGAGGATATCCTTTTTATCGAAAGTCTAAAAGATTATATCAAAGTAGTAACCTTTACGGATAATCATCTTGTACACAAATCCTTAACTGCCATTACCGAAGAGCTTCCCACCGAACGTTTCCTTAGAATTCACAGATCTTTTACCATTGCTATCAATAAAGTGGACTCTATAGAAGGAAATACGGTTCATATAGAACAGAACCGTATTCCGATAGGAAGAAAATATATTGATCAAGCAAAAGATATTATTCTTAAAGGATCAAATTAGTGTTTGTCTATAAAATACCAAAACAACGTTTAATCTGCTATTCCACAATCCTAAAGGGTAAATGATTTTCAAAATTTATTTTCTTTATAGACAGACAAAGATTTAAGCCTTCTGTTTTTAATCTTCCACCCTTTTAATATCTCCGGCGGAGGACTCATTGCTTTGTACTTTTTGAGGACTCCCTTTATATTTCACATCTGCACCGCTGGTGGCACTTGCATCTATATTTTCCGTAACCTGTACCAATATATCCGATCCGCTGGTAGCCCTTGCAATGCAATTCTTTACGATCAGATCATAAGCTTTGATATCGGCTCCGCTGGTAGCACTTACATCAAGATTTTCCGCTTTACCTTTCAATTTAATATCAGATCCGCTGGTAGATTCAACTTCAAGATCTTTTACATGAACACTAAGTCTAATATCAGCTCCGCTGGTGGCCTTAACATCCAGCTTATTTCCTGTGATCGTATTCTCAGAATAGAGATCTGAACCGCTGGTGGCCTTTATCTTATTTATCTCGGGAACCGAAACAAATATTTTTCTGGCTTTTGCACTGTAAATATTTTCTTCAGCAGAAATATAAAGTGTTTCATCATGAACCTCTGTTGTGATCAGATCATGCAGGTTTTCATCGGCTTCAACTCTTACAAGGATCTTCTCCCCCACTGTAAGATAAACCTCCAGGCCTCTGCTCACATCCACTGCATTAAAGTCTGATTTGATCATCCGGTCCTTGGTCACTACTTTTCTGTTTCCTTTAATGCCATTGATAGCGCAGGAGGTTAAACTGATCACCAAAAAACCGATCCATATTGTTTTAAAGAATAATTTCATCTTAGTTGGTTTTAAAAATTGTTTAAATAAGTGTTTGATTTTTGAATGATTAAGATTTTTCAATTCGATGAGTTTAAAAACAAAAACTAATCATGGTTAATATTGATCTTAACGCTGTCTTTTGAACTCTCAACTTTTACGCCGTTCTCATCTACCTTTACTTCTGCTTTTTCATTTTTATCATTTACAACTTTAATATGCACACCATCCTCATCAATTTTCATATTAAATGATTCGGGATCTTCATCAAGCTTATCTGATACAACAACATCTTCACAATCAAGACAATCCAAGCCATCTTCAGTCATTTTATAATAATGTTTCCCCATATCTCCATCGTAAATATTTTTAGTATTCTTAACATCATATAAAAAAGAACTTGTAGATCCGTCTAAATAAATAATCTCACCCTCAGGTAGATACAAATCTACATAAACCCTTTGTTTTCTATATTTACTTTTCAGATCGGTTAAGAAATAGCCATTAAGGATAAGATCCTGACCGCTAAGCTCAGTAATATAATCAATAGAAGCGGCATTCTCTCTGGCTGCTTCCCGACTTTTGCCAAATGACTTTTTTCTTACTTTTACCAGTGCCTTATCATTATTTGAAGGGTGAATATCGAGATAAACATTATTGGAATAGATCTTTTCTTTATTATTCTCATCGACAATTAAGGTGTTATTCCATCTTCTTTTTAAGTCGAAATTCTCTGAATATTTAATATTATCTACCAACTTTATATGTAATGTATCGCTTAGCTGATCGGCCAAATATTCTTTATTTTCCACTGAAGAACCATCATAGGCCGACTGCATTGCTTGTTGTACTCCAAAAAAGATACTGATCAGCAGAGCCACAAGCCAGATTCCGAACAAAGAGAGTTTTCCGGTTTTACCCATTACCTTTGCACTGGGGGATAAAATCTTCATACCCAACAGGAATAACATAAAGAAAGGTATACCAACCAAAAGGAAAACAATAATAGATGCTATCCATAGTGGTAATCCTGAATTGTTATAAATCATGGTATTTTGAAAAAACCAGTCTTCATTTAAGAAGCCGAGAGAGCCTACTGTAAACAAACTGATTATAAGTCCGAGAACTACAACCACAGAAATAATGATCAACAATATTCCTATAAATTTTCCGAAGATCATAAATAATGTTGAAATGATCTGCCCCAGCACATCGAGAAAATCCTGCATTCCAGATTTAGCCTTGGAACTGTATTTTTGATAATCGGCATTTTTTACTTTCTCACTTACATCGGTGATACCATTTTTAATTTTATCAGATGCCGTACCCAGTTCTTCTCTGATCTTTTTTTCTATATTACTTATATTGACTGCTTCTCCTCTCATCTCAAGTTTTTCAGCAGTTGTATTTGCTTCCGGAAGCAGGATCCATAAAATTATATAAACAATAAAACCAAAACCAAAACCAAAGGCAGCGATCAGCCAAATAATTCTGATCCAGATCACATCAATATTAAAATAATAAGCCATTCCTGAGGAAACCCCTCCCAGGAATTTATCTTCACTGTCACGGTACATCTTTTTCGGACGGCTTCTCTCTCTGCTGTAATCATCTGCAAAAACCTCATCATCAACCATGTAATCCTCAGGTTTACCCATGATCTCAATTATTTCATTGATATCATTTTCATTCACAACCTGTCGTACATCCTTTACTTTTTCAGATAAAAGTTCCCCTATACGTAATTCGATATCGGAAAGTATCTCATCTCTTCCCTTCGGATCATCACTTAACGAAGACCTGACAGCATCAAGATATTTTTTCAGAACATAATAGGCTTGCTCATCGATATGGAAAAAATTTCCTCCCAGATTTATATTAATAGTCTTGTTCATTACTGTGTCGTTTTTGATTTATTATTCTTGGTTACTAAATTTACTGCTGCAATCAGATCTTCCCAGGTGGTATTCAGTTCAGCAAGGAATAATCTGCCTGTTTCTGTTAATGCATAATACTTTCTTGGAGGACCTGAGGTTGATTCTTCCCATCGATAGCTCAGCAATCCGGCATTTTTCAACCGGGTAAGCAAAGGGTAAATGGTACCTTCCACCACCAGCATTTTTGCATCTTTTAGTTGAGCAAGGATCTCAGAAGTATAAGCATCTCCGTGCTGAAGAACAGACAGAATACAAAACTCGAGTACTCCTTTTCTCATTTGTGCTTTTGTATTTTCAATTTTCATTTTATTCTCTTTTTGAGATTTATTAGATGATTAAGGTCTGTATAGAATGTGCTATAAAGACGATAATGGCTATTACAATAGATATCATAACTTAAAATTTTAAACTATTTCATAAAATTGATGGTTAAAGGATAATGATATAGATCACCCTGATTGGCTTTTACGGCCCCTATGATGATGAGTATGAATTTTATAATTGAAATAATTCCAACCAATACAGCTGCACTTATAATAAAGAACAGGCTTAACGGGTTTACGTCATCAAATATAAAATTTACTCCAACCATGATCATGGTAATCACAAGCACTGTAGTATAGATCAGATAACTCAGGTTAAAATTGATCACTTCTTTACCTGTAGCATCCAGAATTTTGCTGTCTTTCTTTTTTATTTCCCATAATATCAACGGAACGACAATACTTCCAAACGGAAATAAATAACCTCCAAAGCTTGATAAATGCATTAAAAAAGCATTTGTATTTTGTTTATTTTCTGACATAATTTTCTTATTTATAATACTTTCTTATGCAAATATACATCTTTTAACTAATACTATGCAATACAAAGTACTGTATTTTAACATTTTTTTAACTTTTAACAGAATTTCCGATTGAGAAAAAAAAGTGGTAATTTGCGAAAAAGTTTTGGTAAACACCAGCATCATAAATAAATTACAATGAGTAAATTCACAGCAAAGAATCTTAATAAATTCCTCCTCTTTAAACTCCCTTCCGCCTATTTTTCAGGGATCAGGGTAACATCAATTAACAACACAGAGGCTATTGCAACAGTAAAACATCAGTGGATCAATAAGAATCCGTTTAGATCACTTTACTGGGCTACTCAGGGTATGGCTTCTGAACTGGTAACAGGAATTCTTGTGATGAAATATATCGCCGAAAGCAAGAAAAAGATCTCTATGCTTGTCATATCAGAAAAAGGGGATTTCTTTAAAAAAGCTACCGGGAAGATCACTTTTATATGTAAAGATGGAAATAAGATTAAATCAGCAATAGATAAAACCATTTCTACCGGTGAAGGACAAACCATTGTTATGAAAGCCGAAGGCTTTAACGAAGAATATGAGATCGTTTCCAGCTTTGAATATACCTGGAGTGTTAAGGTGAAAGAATTCCAGCGATGAGGGAAAAGCGAAGAGCGATGAGTAAAGTAAGTGAAAAGTTAAAATTTAAGATTTGAAATTCGAGATTTAAAATTTAAAATTGCTGGGGGGGCAAAAGATGGAAGCCTCTATTTCTCTGAGTTACTCAGTGATTCTCTGCGAAAAAAAATTTGAATAAGGGAATAACGTAAATTTTTTCTAATTTAGATTGTATCATTCCTGTAAAGGTAGGAATCCTATTAATTTTGCCAATCTTACTCTTCAGCCACTTTAATTCTAACGATAAATTCCTGCAGATTCTTTCCATATTTTGAATCCTTAACCTCGGGGGTGAGGGAATTGTAAATACTGTCAAGCCATTTGGTTTTTGCATAATTCAATTCGGTCAGAGCAATATACGGAGCCACTTCATGATCGGAATTATTAATCGCAAAATTGATCGCATACAAATATTTTCTTTTTTGCAATTGATTCCTCAGTTTCTCAATCTTTTTAACTGAATCCTGATCTTTAGCCGCTGCAGCATCAAACCTGGCTTTCACCAAATCCAAATCCTTACCGTTAAATTTCTTATACGTCTCTTTAAATTTATCCAGCCTTTCCTGATTTTCCGAACCTTTGATCTTATAGAGATAGGAAAATTTATCTAAATTGGTTTTGATTACAATGGTATCATTTTCACCAAAGAAAGGGATCTTTTTATCACTTCTCGACATTTTTAGATAATAGATCTCCGGACTCTCAACCTTATCAGTAAGGATAAAAGTATCGGTACCGTTTACCATTACAGAATCAACAGTAACAAATACAGAATCCTTTTGCTTTTGCAGATAGAACTTCCCTTTTTTCAGTCCGCTCACCTCCCCTTTTACATACATTTTATCTTTTTCCTCTTTTGTACAGGAAAAGATCACTACGGCTATAAATACAAAACTTAATATCTTTTTCATCAGTTTATTTAAAAATTATTTTATTTATTATCAATATTTTAAGGTGATACAATCCGCATTAACTCAGCAGTCAAAATTGCTCCATAAGTACCTACCACATAACCAAAAACGGCCAGCAACACCCCAACGGTTGCAAGAGACGGGTGAAAAGCTGCTGCCACTACAGGCGCTGAAGCTGCTCCGCCAACATTGGCCTGACTTCCTACTGCAAGGAAGAAATACGGAGCTTTGATCAGTTTTGCAACGGCAAAAAGTAAAATCACATGTATCAGCATCCATACTATTCCAATGAGTATAAGCCCGGGGTTATCGAGCACTCTTCCCAGATCCATTTTCATTCCAATAGTTGCCACGAGAATGTAAATAAACACACTTCCAATTTTACTGGCTCCGGCACCTTCATAATTCTTAGCTTTTGTAAAAGACAGCAATATACCTACAAAAGTAGCTATGGAGATCATCCAGAAAAACTGTGATCCGAAAGAAGAAAATGCAGATGTTTTATCTCTTACAATTTCAAAATTGGTTTTTAAAAATTCTGATATGCCGTTTCCACCCCAGTGTGCAAATCCAACCACCGAAAAGGCCATAGCTGCGATAATCATCAAATCGGTCAATGTTGGGATCTTACTAACACTTTCTGAGAAGCTGGTTACTTTTTCTTTTAATTCTTCAATAGCCGAAGTATCTGCCTTAAGCCATTTATCGATCTTTTCCGATTTACCGATTCCGATCAGCAATCCGGCCATCAGCAAATTGGCTACTACAATATCAACCAGCACCATTCCTCCATATAATTTCGGATTGTATTCGTAGATCTCAAGCATAGCTGCCTGATTGGCCCCTCCTCCTATCCAGCTTCCTGCCAGGGTTGCCAAGCCTCTCCAGGTAGCATCAAAACCTGCCCCTCCAACAGTTTCGGGTGAAAAAACAGAAATAATCATGATTGCAATCGGCCCCCCAATAATTATACCAATTGTTCCTGTAAAAAACATGATCAGTGCTTTTGGCCCAAGATTAAAGATCGCTTTAAGATCAATACTCAAGGTCATTAAGACCAAGGCAGCGGGTAACAGATAACGACTTGCAACGAAATAAAGATCAGAATGTGAATCGGAGATAATACCCAATGAATTAAAAATAGCCGGTATCAAATAAGCCATCAGTAATGCAGGTACTACCTTATAAAATTTTTTCCAGAAACCACTCTCTTTTGAAGAAGTATAAAAAACAAACCCTAAAGATAACATCAGGATTCCAAAAACTATCGTGTCACTAGTAAAATAAGGTTGATTTTCCATTCTGTTTATTTTTGATTCAAAAATTGGGCTAATATATTAATAAAATCAATTGAGACTCAATATTTGGAGTAATTTTGTTCTATATTGTATACAGGTTTTTAAAAAAGCTTTGATTATTCTATATTTGGAACAAAATGTATAAAATGCAAAGAAAATTTATCTTCTTTTTTTGGTTATTCCCTTTTTATTTGTTTTCTCAAAACAACTTTCAAAGCTCGGAATACATCAAGACCATGAAAGAAACGATGAATATCAAACTTGATATTGATAATGATATCCAGACATTTGAATACCATACCGAAGATCTGAGCTATAATATTTCACCAAATCTGAATTCAAGAACTAATCTATCTTTTAATTATCGCTTTATTTCATTTAAAATAGGATATTCCCCAAGATTCTTAATGCCCGACAACAAAAGTGAAAAAGGAAAAACCAAGATCTTTAAATTTCAAGGTGATTTTTTTTATAACAATTGGATGCAGACTCTGGAGTTTTCAAAGATAAAGGGCTATTATGTGAGTGATATTATACAAAATGATGTAACATTCTTCGATACTGATTTTTTTATTCTTCCCAATCTGAATACCGTGAATGTCTTTGGAAAAACTTTATATAAATTTAATCCTGATCTTTCTCTGAAATCCATTTTTAAGCAAACTGAGATTCAGAAAAAAAGTGCCGGAAGCCTGTTGTCAAGTCTCAGTTACGGCTACCTTGACATCCGGGATAAAACCAGTATTCAGGATCTGAATACTTTTAGCCTGATCTTAAATGCCGGATATATTTACGATTTTATTCTTAGTAAACGCTGGTATGCTTTTATGGGTTTTATGCCGGGAGCCGGACTTGAATTTAATAAGGTTACTACCAAAATTGATGATGAAAGAGATATTTCAAGAAATACTGATTTTGTTATAAATCTTTATACACAAATGGGCATTGGATACAATTCTGAAAGTTTCTATGCCGGCACCGATTTCAGGGGAATCTACACACCTCGGGAAAATAACGCCATTATCAAGTTCAATACAGCTCGAAACATTTTCAGAATTTATGTAGGTTACCGCTTTAAAGCTCCCCGTTTTTTGAAGAAAAGTGTAGACTGGCTTGAAGATCAGAATCCTTTTTAGCACCTCTGCTTCCATTTTAATCTGTTGAAAAATATTCTTTGTATTCTCCATAATTGTTTCTGCTGTTGATTATATTTGTTTAATAATAACTCAATTAAATTTTTAAAATGAAACAATTAAAAATACTATTTTTCTTTATCATCTTTCAGGTCTCTGCCCAGCAGGGCGGAATGTGGATCCCCTCTCTACTCGAAGGGATGAACGAGACCGAAATGCATGATCTCGGCAGTAAAATGACTGCTAAAGATATCTGGGATGTTAATAATTCCAGCTTAAAGGATGCTGTCATTCATTTTAACGGAGGCTGTACCGGAGAGATCATTTCCAACAAGGCATTGATCCTGACCAATCATCACTGCGGATACGGTGCCATCCAATCACACTCTTCTGTTGAACACGATTATCTAAAAGATGGATTTTGGGCAATGAATCAGGATGAGGAACTCGCCAATCCGGGAATGCATGTTACTTTTATCAAAAGAATCGATGATGTAAGCAACCTGATCTTTAAAGGGGTTACCCAATCGATGAGTGTTACAGAGAAACAATCTAAGATCGATCAGAATATCGATCTGGTAAAAAAGAATACCCAAAAAGAAGACTGGCAGGAAGTAATGATCAAATCGATGTACGATGGTAACCAATACTACCTTTTTATAACCGAAAATTACAAAGATATTCGTTTGGTGGGGGCTCCTCCTTCATCTATAGGAAAATTCGGCTCTGATACCGATAATTGGATGTGGCCAAGACATTCCGGTGATTTTTCTCTTTTTAGAATTTATGCCGATAAAAATAACCGTCCGGCTGAATATTCACCGGATAATGTTCCCTTTAAACCTGAACACTTCTTACCGGTATCCGTTGATGGCGTTGAAGAAAATGATTTTACCCTCGTATTCGGTTTTCCCGGAAGAACCAGCGAATATCTGCCTGCCGTAGCTATTGATCAGATCGTTCATAAGATCAATCCGGCAAAAATTGAAATACGTGATGAAGCCCTTAAAATAGTGGATAAATATATGCGGGCTGATGAAAAGATCAAGATCCAGTATGCTTCAAAGTTTGCTTCTATTGCCAATTACTGGAAAAAATGGATCGGTGAGAATCAGGGACTAGAAAGATCTAATGCCATCGATAAAAAAAGAAAACTGGAAGACGAATTCCAGGAAAAAGTAGCCGGAAATACCGAATACAATTCTCTTTTAAACAGCTTTAACCAACTCTATAACGAATTTGAAGATGTAGCCTTAGCAAGAGCCTACTGGACTGAGGTGGTTTACCGTAATATCGAACTGCTCAATGCCACAGTAAAACTCTACCAATTTGAATATGCCGTTAAAAAAAATCCGGCAAAATTCGATAAAGAAAGGGAGGCTCTGATTAACCGTTTTAAAGGATTTTACAAGAATTACAATCCGAAAGTAGATCAGGAAGTTTTTGAAAAACTGATGGGCCTCTATATTGAAAAGATCCCTGCTGAATATTTATCAGGTGATCTGAAAAATATCAATGTGCATAAACTGACCACACAGATCTATTCTACTTCAAAGATGACAAGTTTTAACGGAATGAGATCTATGCTGGAAGGCAATCGTGAAAAAGTATTTAAAAAGATCAATGCCGACAGCGGTTATCAATTAGGCAAAGTACTCACTGAGGATTTTTATCAGAAAATCAACCCTCAATATTACGATATCAATTTACAGATCAGCGCTATACAAAAGAAATACATGAAAGCTCTGATGGAAACCTTTCCAGACATGAGATTCTTCCCGGATGCCAACGGAACATTAAGAGTTACTTACGGACAAGTTAAAGGATATTTTCCAAAAGATGGGATCTACTACAAACCGGTCTCTCATTTAAAAGGAGTGATGGAAAAATATAAACCGGGAGATTATGAATTTGATGTATCACAAAAGCTGATCGATCTCTACGAGAAAAAAGATTACGGAACTTATGGCTCAAACGCCAGGATGCCTGTAAACTTTCTGGGGACCAATCATACCACAGGAGGAAATTCCGGCAGTCCGGTAATCGATGCTTACGGAAACTTAATCGGACTCAATTTTGATCGTGTTTGGGAAGGAACCATGAGCGATTACAATTACGATCCGGAGATCTGCAGAAATATCATGGTTGATGTACGTTATATTCTGTTCATCATCGATAAATATGCAGGAGATAAACGTCTGATCGATGAAATGAAACTCGTTCATCCAAAAAAGAAATAATTAATCAAAATCAATGAAAAATGAAATATTTTAAGCTCTATTTATTTATTGCTGCACTAAGTTTTGTTTCCTGTAAAACTACTCAGGAAACCACAAAAGTTGTAGCTGAACCCGAAAAAGCACCTGTTCTTAGTGATGCCAAGGCAAAAGAAATACAGGGAGGTATGTGGATCCCCTCACTTCTTGAAGGAATGAACGAAGAAGAAATGAAATTGCTGGGCAGTAAAGTTACTGCCAAAGATATCTGGGATACAGATCATGCCAGTATTAAAGATGCCGTTGCTATTTTTGGTGGTGGATGTACTTCTGAAGTAGTTTCTCCAAAGGGATTACTTTTAACCAATCATCATTGCGGTTACAGTACCATTCAGTCACACTCTACCATTGAACACGATTATTTAAAAAATGGCTTCTGGGCAAAAGATCACAGTGAAGAACTGGTGTCTCCCGGATTAAAAGCTACATTCATCATAAGAATTGACGATGTAACTTCTCAGGTATTTAATGGCGTGTCAGACAGTATGGATGAAGCTTCAAAAATGAAACTTATCGATCAGAACATCAATAAAATTACAAAATCTGCGGTTAAGGAATCCTGGCAAACAGCCAATGTTAAATCCTATTATAAAGGAAATAAATACTATCTGATTATAACCGAAGTGTTTAAAGACGTTAGAATGGTAGGTGCTCCTCCAACTTCTATCGGTAAATTTGGTTCGGATACCGACAACTGGATGTGGCCGCGTCATACGGGTGATTTTTCTGTTTTCAGAATCTATGCAGATACCAATAATCATCCGGCAGAATATTCTAAAGACAATGTTCCGTACAAACCCAAACACTTTTTACCAATTTCACTGGATGGTGTTGAGGAAAATGATTTTAATCTGCTCTTAGGATTTCCGGGCAGAACCAACGAATATCTGCCTGCCGTTGGGGTAAGTCAGATTGTAAATATTTTAAACCCTGCTAAGATCGAGGTAAGAGAAAATGCCCTGAAAATTGTTGATGAGTTTATGAAAGCCGATGAAAAGATCAGAATTCAATATGCTTCAAAATACGCAGGAATTGCCAATTACTGGAAAAAATGGATCGGTGAAGACCAGGGAATTCATCAAACTCACGGTATTCAAAAGAAAAAGGATAAAGAGGCTAAATTCACACAGATCATCAATCAAAAAGGATTAACGCAATATCAATCCTTACTCCCTGATTTTGAAAGGCTCTATAAAGATATTGAACAGGTTGCCCTGGCAAGAGATCTATGGATAGAAGTAGCCTACAGGAATGTAGAATTACTAAACTTTACCTTTAGTGCCTACCAGCTGGAAATGGCTTATAAAAAAGGTGGAGCACAGGCATTTGAGAAAACACGTGAAAGAATCTTATCCGGTTACGAAGGCAAGTATAAGAATTACAGTGCCAAGGTTGATCAGCCTGTGTTTGAAAGTCTGACCCGTTTATATGCTCAGAAAATTCCAAAGGATTACCTTCCTGAGAATATGAAAGGTGTTGATTTTACCAAACTGACTGCAGATATTTATCAAAATTCAAAGTTTACCAGTCTGAATGGAGTTAAAGAATTACTTTCAGGTACTCCGGAGGAAGTGATGAAAAAACTCAATAACGATAAAGGATATGCATTCGGCAAAGAATTACACAGTATTTTTTACAACAAGATCGAACCCAAATATCAAAAGATTACTTTAGAATTGAATGCTGTACAAAAAGAATATATGAAGGCCCTGATGGAAGTATTTCCTAATGACCGTTTTTATCCGGATGCCAACTTTACCCTACGGGCCAATTATGGCAGGGTTAAGGGATATCAGCCTAAGGATGCTGTTCTTTACTTACCGAATACTTATTTAAAAGGGGTAATGGAAAAATATGTACCCGGAGATTATGAATTTGATGTGCCCGAAAAATTACGTGAACTCTATTCAAATAAAGACTTCGGACCATATGGTGAAAAT
>JANTGS010000075.1 GCA_024762795.1 Flavobacteriaceae bacterium
ACAAATGTAAAATAAGTTCATTTAAAGAATAAAAAATGTTATTAACAGAAAGTTTAAAATATTAAACTTAGTGTCAACCTTATTTATGAATGGTCAATTTTTAAATTTTGAATCTCGAATCTTAAATCGATTTTTTTCTCATCGCTTTTTCCACTTCACCGGAATCATCTCACGCAAAGCCCACAAAATTTTATTAAAGAACATTAAGAAATTTGAACGAGAAGACTTTTATAAATCTGTGCAATAGATGTGCAAACACAAAACAAGAAAACCTCAACTCCTTAATAATAAGTTTGTTGAGGTTTTTCTCTGTACTCGGAGCGGGACTTGAACCCGCACGGACATTACTGTCCATTGGATTTTAAGTCCAACGTGTCTACCAATTCCACCATCCGAGCCTATTTGCGACAATTTGCAAATAAAATTGGTATGTATTGAGCGAAAGACGGGATTTGAACCCGCGACCCTCACCTTGGCAAGGTGATGCTCTACCCCTGAGCTACTTTCGCATGATGATATCTAAGAACTTGGTCTCATCCTTATTACAGTCTGAGCGGGTGCAAATTTAACACATTTTCATAAATCACAAAGTCATTTTTTACTTTTTTTTATCCCTGCAGAGAAAAGAAGTAATATTTACCGAAATAGTGTAACAATTTTTCTTTTACATCGTCAAATGATAAAATTAATTTTTTAGATGAAAACAAAATTAACCTTATTGTTATTCCTGTTCGCCGCCATATCCGGATGGGCTCAGGAAAATACTTCTGCTAAGAAATGGACTCTTGAGGAATGTGTGGATTATGCCATTGAGAATAATATCTCAGTTAAACAGAACGAACTGAATGTACAGGATTCAGAAATTAATAAAAAAGATGCTGTTGGAAATTTTATTCCAAATCTGAATGTAAACGGAACACATTCCTGGAACTCAGGTCTTACCACTGATGTGACTACAGGCGTTCTGAGAAATCAGACTACTCAAACAACATCAGGTGGTCTGTCATCAAGCGTGGTAATCTTTGATGGATTGCAAAACATCAATAAACTCAGGAGAGCAGATATGGCCATTTTGGCCAATCGTTATCAGGTGGATAAGATCAAAGATGATATATCCCTTAATGTGATCAGTGCTTATCTTTCGGTTCTTTTTAATAAAGAAGCAGTTAAAGTAGCCGAGTCACAGCTGGTGATTTCCCGGGAACAACTTAACCGTACGAACAAACTGGTAGAGGCTGGAACTGCACCTAAAGGGGATCTGTTAGATATTCAGGCAACTTTGGCCAATGATGAACAAAACCTGATCGTTACCGAAAATAATGTAAAAATATCTCTTATTGATCTGGCCTTACTTTTACAACTTGAAAATGTAGCTGATTTTGATGTGGCTGATGAGGAAATAGCCGGATTGCCTACGGTTGATCTTTCCAGTTATTCAATTGATGAAATTTATACAAAAGCACTGGAAATAAGAAATGAGATCAAAGTGGCACAAACCAATATTGATATAGCCGAACAGGATATTAAAATTGCCAAAGGAAGTATATATCCTTCTCTGTCAGGTTTTTTTAGCTGGAACTCGAGATATTCCAATTTTGAAAGAGTTGTTGGTTCAGAGATCGATCCTGATAATCCTTATATGGTTATCGGTCAGGTGGAAACCACAGGAGATAATGTGATTCGCCAGAATTTCAGACCCATTGTTGGAGATCCTGATGGATTTTTTGATCAGTTTAATGATAATAAAGGTTATTCTTTTGGTTTGAGTTTGCGAATTCCGATCTTTAATGGCTTTAGAGTATCCAACAATATCAAAAGAGCTAGGATCAATGTGGAACGACAAAAGAATCAGCTTGTTCAACAGGAATTAAATCTGGAAAAAACCATCAATTCTGTTTATGCCGATGCATTGGGTTCCTTGAAAATCTACGAGGCAGCACAAAAATCAGTTATAGCCCAGGAAGAATCTTTTAGATATGCACAGGAAAAATACAATGTAGGTGTGCTTAACTCTTTTGATTACAGTCAGATAAAAAATAGGCTGATCAAAGCACAATCCGATTTTCTTCGTGCCAAATATGACTATATTTTTAAGATCAAATTATTACAATTTTATTACGGTGTTAACGTAGCAATTTAAAATTCAATTAGTTTAGTTGATTTATTCGTGAGACTCTAAAAAATTAATTTCAATTTTTTAGTTAGTCGAACTAATCCCGCTTTTTTTTAGCGGGATCTTGGTTTAATACCTCGACCCTTGGGTCGATTCCTATTAAAGGGTTCAGGGCTTGCCCTAAGGTTTAATACCTTTTATGTTGATAAAGAACCATTCTTTACGGAATGGTTTTTTCCAGTTCCTTTAATTCCTCCATCACAGGTTTTACTGTTTTCTCCGGTAGATCGGAAATCTTGATATACATCAGTCCGTCAATAGCATTGTTAAATTTCGGGTCTACATTAAAAGCGATGAGTTTTGCATTTTGTTTGATGTATTTTTTTAACAGTACAGGTAAACGTAACTTACCGGGTTCTATTTCATCGATCAGTTTATCAAATTTGTTCAGATCTGCTTTGGTCTCATCAAAAATAAAATCCTTATCATCGTCTTTCAGCTGTACTTTAAAACCTTTTTTGGGATGAACGAACTGAGCCACATACGGGTCGTAATAATTGGATCGCATAAATTCTATCATCAGCGATTTTGAGAAATTTGAAAATTTATTGCTGATACTTACGCCGCCCATTAAATATTTATGCGAAGGATAACGTAGGGTAATATGTATAATGCCTCTCCAAAGCAGGAAAAGAGGTAAGGGTTTTTGCTGATATTCTTCAATAATAAAAGCTCTTCCCATCTCAATACTCCTTTTCAGCATCGGGAAGAGTTCGGGCTCTATTCTGAACAATTCACTCAGGTAAAAACCTTTTACACCGTACTCTTTGTAGATCTCTCTTCCAAATCCCATTCGGTATGCACCTGCTATCTTTTTAGCCGCATTATCCCAAAGGAATAGATGTTTATAAAATTTATCGTATTTATCAAGATCAATCGATTTATTGGTGCCTTCTCCTACCTGCCTGAAAGTGATTTCCCGCAAACGTCCTATCTCTGTTAGAATATTCTTAATTTCCTTATAGTTGGAAAGATAGATCTCATAATTTTTACTGTTAAATAGAAGAGAATTATTCTGTTTTAATTTTTGAATTTCTTTTTCAATTTTAGAAAGCGGAACAGGGGCAATAATTTTTTTAGGAGCTTTTTTAAGCTTTATGTCTGGTTTTTTCAATGCCTTTTTAACCTTTAGATAAGGTTTGGCAAGCAGGTAGGTTTTCTTTCTCAGATAATGATGAAAGTCGTCAAGGTTCTCAAATGTTTCCTGCTCTTTTACCGATATCGGTTTCCCGATTCGTACCTTAATCACACGGTGTTTTTGTGAGAGTAATTGTGAGGGTAGTAAAGCCGATCTGAATGTGTCGCTGATCTTTGCTAAATTGTAAAACAGTTTAGAGTTTCTGGCGTGAAAATAGATCGGTATCACCGGGACCTGAGCTTTTTTAATAATCTTGATAGCTACCTGTTCCCAGGGTTTATCAACAATAAGTTTCCCTCTTTTATAAGTAGAAACTTCTCCTGCAGGAAAGATCCCCAACGGATTTCCTTCTTTTAAATGTTGCATGGAATTTTTTATTCCTGCAACACTCGATCTGATATCTTTTCTTGTTTCAAACGGATTTACCGGCAGAATATAAGGTTCCAGGGGTTCGATCTTTTCCAGTAAAAAATTAGCGATAATTTTAAAATCGGGACGCTTTTCTACAATCAGTTTTAAAAGCAGAATCCCGTCTATTCCACCCAGGGGGTGATTGGAAATCGTGATAAATGCCCCTTTTTCGGGAATACGTTTCAGGTCTTCCTCAGGAATTTCGAACTTGATATTTACTTCATTAAGTATAGCGTCTAAAAACTCGATTCCTTGTTTTTCTTTATGCTTATCATAGATCTGGTTCAGTTTTGATATTCTGATCGTTTTCATGAGAAGCCACCCTGTAAAATTTCCCAGCGCTCCTAATTTATCCATTTTAATGATCCTGGAAATCTCTTTTGGGGTTACTAAGCTCATGGTTTATTCTTTAATTAATATTTGTGCAGTCACTCTGCTCAATTGTTTTAAGATCATTGATCTCTTTAAAATAATTATAAATCAGCTCTTGGTTTTCTTAAGGTAATCTTTCATGGCTTTTTCTTCGATCTGTGCTACCCGCCAATCGTCAAAAACCCTGGCCCCTGTAGATAAATAGAAATCGATGGCTACTTTATTCCAGTCGAGAACTTCCCAGGCTACCCTTTTGTACCCATTTTGATCGGCATATTTTAAAACAGCAGTATAAAGTGCAGTTCCAATACCTTTACCTCTGAATTCTTTTTTAACGATGAGGTCTTCAAGATGTAACGATCGTCCTTTCCAGGTTGAATATCTGGGATAGAACAAAGCCATTCCCACGATCTCATTATTTTTTTCGGCAACTATAACACTAAAGGATCTTTTCTCTTTAAATCCGTCATTAATCAGATCGTTTACAGTAACTTCCACAGCATCGGGCTGATTCTCAAATTCGGCAAGTTCACGGATCAGGTCCAGCACGGAATTCATATCTTCGGGAGAGGCATTTCGCAATTTATATGACATATATTCGTTTTTATATTACAAAAATAGCCATATTTGTAAAGTAAAGAATAAAACTCAAACAAAACTCAAATAAAAAACTCATGAGAAATCGTATTACCCTCGGCGAATTTATCATTGAGAATCAGAAAGATTTTCAATATTCTTCCGGAGAATTTTCCCGGTTGATCAGTTCGATCAAATTAGCATCAAAAATTGTAAATCACGAAGTAAACAAAGCAGGCCTTGTAGATATACTCGGTACTTCTGGAAATACTAATATTCAGGGAGAAGACCAGCAAAAGCTCGATGTTTATGCTAATGAGGTCTTTTTAAAAACACTTATAAAGCGAGAGATCGTTTGTGGTGTGGCCAGTGAAGAAGAGGATGATTTTGTGGTGATCGAAGGTAAGAATAAATCACACGATAATAAATATGTTGTGCTGATCGATCCGCTGGACGGATCTTCCAATATCGATGTAAATGTATCAGTAGGTACCATTTTTTCTATTTACAGAAGAGTTTCCCCATTGGGGACTCCTGTAAAGAAAGAAGATTTTCTGCAACCCGGTAATTTACAAGTGGCAGCAGGTTATATTGTATATGGTACTTCAACCATGCTGGTTTATACAACCGGTAATGGTGTACACGGATTCACTTTAAACCCTGCTTTAGGGGTTTATTATTTGTCACACCCAAATATGACCTTTCCTAAAAGAGGAAAGATCTATTCTATCAATGAAGGTTATTACCAGCATTTCCCGCAAGGGGTAAAGGATTATCTCAAATATTGTCAGGAAGAAGTTGATGGAAGGCCTTATACTTCCAGATATATTGGTTCACTCGTTTCAGATTTCCACAGAAATATGATCAAAGGCGGTATATATATCTATCCTACAAGTTCTAAAGCTCCTCAGGGGAAATTACGCTTACTTTATGAATGTAACCCTATGGCATTTCTGGCAGAACAGGCCGGAGGAGAAGCTATTGACGGCTACCGTAGAATTATGGAAATTAAACCCACCGAGCTTCATCAAAGAGTGCCAATTTTTATCGGCAGCAAAGATATGGTAAATAAAGCCAAAGAATTTATGGCAAAGTATCCGGAGGATGCCAAATATTAAGCCATAAGAGTTTCTTTAGCGAAATATCTTTTATAGGTTTCGGGAATTGTTTCTTTTTTTAGCAAACAGCCTTGATCCATTTCAGGGTAGATCTCATCGTATTTGGCAATATGGTGCATGCCTACCCTGCGGTTGATATGTTTACGTTTGATCTCATCATGGTGTTTTAAACCAGCAGCAGCGATCATTTCCATAAAACTATGGAGGGTTTCTTCATGATAACTGGCAGCTCTTTTGGCTTTATCATCTACATCAAGTCCTTTCATCAGCGAATGATCTTGAGTAGCCACACCGGTAGGGCAGGTGTTGATATTACACTCCCGTGCCTGAATACAGCCAATGGAAAGCATCATGGCGCGCGCACTGTTACAAAGATCGGCTCCCAGAGCTTTGGTTCTGATCATATGAAATCCGGAAATGATCTTACCGGATGCGATGAGTTTGATATTCTTTTTCAGATCGAATCCAACCAGAGTGTCATGAACAAATACGAGGCCTTCCCGTAAAGGCATTCCAATTGAATTGGTAAATTCTACTGGAGCTGCTCCTGTACCACCTTCCCCTCCATCTACAGTGATAAAATCAGGAGCAATTCCTGTTTGTATCATGGTTTTGCAGATATCGATAAACTCTTCCTTTCTTCCTACGCAGAGTTTAAATCCCACAGGTTTGCCACCGGAAAGATTTCTTAGTTTTTTAATAAAATGTACCATTTCTACCGGATTGGCAAAGGCTGAATGAGAAGGGGGAGATAAAACATCGGTGTGGGGTTTGACGTGCCTGATCTCAGCAATCTCCTCAGTATTTTTAATGGCAGGCAGTACACCTCCGTGACCCGGTTTCGCTCCCTGAGAAAGTTTGATCTCGATCATTTTTATCTGATCTTTAACCGCTGTTTTTTGAAAAGTATCGGGACAAAAATTGCCCTCATCGGTCCGGCAGCCAAAATATCCGGTACCAATTTGCCAGATCAGGTCGCCTCCGTGTTCCAGATGATACGGACTCACTCCGCCTTCTCCTGTGTTGTGAGCAAATCCGCCCAGTTTAGCTCCTTTGTTTAGTGCCATTACGGCGTTCTTACTTAAAGAACCAAAGCTCATGGCCGAAATATTTAAGATACTTGCTGCATAAGGTTTTTTACAATCTTTACCACCGATTTTTATTCTCGGACATTCCTTCTTATCATAAGTGTTTTCAACATACATGGAATGATCCATCCATTCATATCCCGAACGGTAAACATTCATCTGGGTCCCGAAAGGAGTAGTATCATTTACTGCTTTGGCTCTTTGGTAAACCAAAGTTCTGAAAATCCTGTTCAAAGGTCTTCCTTCCGTATCCGTTTCAACAAAATACTGCATAATTTCAGGTCGGATAGATTCTAACAGATACCTCATTCTGCCAATTACCGGAAAATTTCTGCGGATAGCATGCTTTTTTTGCACCATATCAAAAATTCCCATCAGGATCAATGGGCCGATAATGAAGAACAGCCACCAAACCGGGCTGATTAATTTTGATATTAAAATGATTGCTGCTGTTAAAGTGATCGATGTGATCACAAATACCTTCCTCACATTCATAGGTATTGGTTTATAGATGATTATTAAAAAAAATTTTATATATAAATGCTACATTAGTCGAACTAGAGATATAAAACTTACGTATCTAAATATCTGAATTTTTTTCTCATCGAACTAAGGTTTATAGTATATTTGTTAAAATTTTTTTCTTTTGGGAGTTATAAAAATAAAAAATATCAGGGTTTATGCCTACCATGGTTGTCTGCAGGAAGAGGGCAAGATCGGTTCCGATTATCGTGTTGACCTCAGCGTAAAGGCAAATTTAAAAGAATCTTCTATGACCGATGAGCTGGAGGATACTGTTGATTATGTGCATCTTAACCGTATTGTTAAGGAGGAAATGCAGATACGGACCAAATTGCTGGAAACGGTTGCCAATAAGATTATTGAGCGTATTCTTTTTGAGATTCCTTTGGTTGAGAAGGTTAATGTGAAGGTTTCAAAATTAAATCCGCCCATAGGTGGAAATGTTGAAATGGTTACTATCAAGATGAGCAGGAAAAGATATGGCACTTGATGGGTTGATCTGATAAGCAAATTATGTTTTGATGTACCTTCTTTTTAAATTCTCTATGGAACTCTGTGATGTTCAGTGAATCTCTGTGGAAGAGTTCATTACTTCAGAGGTCTGGTAGATCAATAAATGAAATCAATCTTAAATTTTAGACCTCTGATTTATTATAATTATTAACCGTATAGAACTCAAAGTACTACGCAAAGTGCGCAAGGAATAAATATTAGTTTTTACAGTTCTGTTTTTTATATTTCTCTGTACCGTTCAGTAAATCTCTGAGAAACAATTTACTACTCCAGAGGTCTGGTAGAGCAATAAATGAACCCGATCTTAAATTTTAGATCTTAAATTTTAAATTATCAATAAATCACTCTTCCTCCAGATATTTCTCCGAATCTTTAAAATGGTAAACGATTCCAAAAAGAGAGACTCCAGCTGTAATGATTGAAAATAAAACTCCAATACTCACAGCAGTGGAAGTGTCGGTTCCCAGTATTTTTGAGGCTTCAAAAAACACGTATTCTCTAACACCAATTCCTGAAAAGGAGAAAATAGAAAGTACCGAAGAGATCAGGAAGATCACCACATAGCTGATCAGATTAAGGGGCTGATGCCCTATACTTAAAATGATAAAAACAACAGAAACTACTTGTAGAATTTGTATCAACAGAGAAATAAACAGGGTTTTGATGTAAATATTTTTAAAAGAAGGAAATACCTTATTTACAAAAAGGAAGGAGAATAAAACTCCGGCCAACAGTAAAACCGGGGAAAGCCATAAAAGATTCAGTTTAACAAAAATATCATACCCCAGGATAATTACAAGAACACCAATTGCGGTAAGCCCCATAAACCGGTCGATAAAAATTATTCCCGAAAGGGATTTAACCGGCCACTTAAATTTATTATTGAGTGCAAACACTTTATAGGCGTCACCGCCGATTCCGCCGGGAATAAAAAAATTATAAAACATCCCGATCACATAAAGGATATTGTTACTTTTTTTCGAAAGGTTAAAGTTTTTTTCTTTTAAAAAGAGTAAAAGCCTCCGGGCAGAAACCCATTGAGAGAGTATAAAAAAAAGTACAGCGAGAAAAAGGTAAAGTAAATTTACATTTTTAATACTGTTCCAGACTTCTGTAAAGGATATCTTTGTAAAGACAAAATACAGTAAAAAAATACTGATCGCAATTTTAAAGAAAGTAGAAAATAATTTCTTTTTATTTGTTTCCAACAGCAGTTATTTTTCTGATATAATAAGGTTTTTTATCTTGTGATTCATAATAGGTCTTCATCAGCAGGTCAATCACAATACCAATAGTAAATAATTGAATACCAACTAAGATAAGTAAAACTGCAAGAGATAACAAAGGGCGTGTACCAATGTCATGTCCCATAATTTTATCGATTACAAGATAAATACTAATAAGTACCCCTGACACAAAAAGAAAGATACCGATATTCCCAAAAAGATAGATGGGTTTTTGAAGGTATTTTTGCTGAAAAAGAATAAGCAGCAGATCATTGACCACTTTGGTAGTTCTTCCGAGTCCGTATTTCGATTTCCCAAATCTTCTGGGATGATGTTTTACTTTTACTTCTGAAATTCTGGCACCGTTACTATGGGCCAGTAAAGTAATAAAACGGTGTAATTCACCATATAGATTTAGTTCTTTGGCAGTTTCTTTGGTAAAAACCTTTAAGGCACATCCGTGATCCTGAATATCCAGTTTGGTGGTTTTTCTGATGATAAAATTAGCAACTTTAGAAGGAAAGGTTCTGATAAGGGAATCTTTTCTTTTATCTCTTATGCCAGTCACCACATCCCAGTCTTCTTTTTGGAGTTTTTCCAGCATCATTGGAATATCGGTAGGGTCATTTTGCAGATCTCCATCCATGGTAATGATATAATCTCCCTTGGCATAATCTATTCCAGCCTGTAAAGCAGAGCTCTGACCGTAATTCTTTTTCATTTCGATCAGAACCACATGATCATTTTTTAATTTTTTTACTTCATTCCGGGTATTGTCGGTAGAAAAGTCATCAATATAAATGATCTCATATCGATAAGCTTTTAAAGCATTTTCAATAGCCTCGGTGAGAAGCATCACATTTTCTTCTTCATTATAGAGGGGAACAACAACCGATAAGAGCATTTTATCTTTATCCATACCTTAGAATTAATTTTCAAAATTAAGATAATTATATTAAATGTCTTATTTTTACCTCATAATATGTAAAAACCGAAGGTTTTTTAACCCTGAAAACATCGATTTTATAAAATATTTCTGTTTTTAACACGGTCAATTCATTTAAAAAGATGGAGTCAATTTTAAGCAAAAAAATTATTTTTTTTCTGTATGCGCTTATCGCGATGGTATATATTTCAGGATTGTTTATTCCGTTAATGGAATATGATTCTGCCCAGCATGCCACCATGGCAATGAGAATGTATTTACAGAATGATTTTGTAAACCTCTACCGCGGCTTTGACGACTATCTCGATAAACCTCATATGCATTTCTGGCTGGCTGCATTGTCGTTTAAGATCTTTGGTGTTACACAATGGGCCTATCGTATTCCCGCTTTGTTGTTTACCTTACTGGGTGCTTATTCTACCTACCAGCTGGCTAAAGAGCTTTATGATAGTAGAGCAGGCCATATTGCCTCCTTGATTTTTTTAACTTCCCAGGCCATTATTCTGGCCAATCATGATGTAAGAACTGATGCGGTACTTACCGGAGCCACTATTTTTGCTACCTGGCAATGGGTAAAATACCTGAATTACAATAAGCTCCTTTATGCAGTTCTGGGTGGTCTTGGAGTAGCAGTAGCTTTTAGTACCAAGGGTCTGCTGGCAATTTTTTTTGTAGGGAGTCCCTTGTTGTTTTATGTACTTTACAGCAGAAAATGGGCAGCTGTTTTTAACTGGAAACTATTGATTGGAATTGCGGCATTCTTTATAGGTACCTTACCCATGCTATACGCCTATTATCTTCAGTTTGATCTGCATCCTGAAAAAGTAATCAACGGTCGTTCGAATATTTCTGGGGTCAGATTTATTTTTTGGGATCAGAGCTTTAACCGTATGACTGCAACCGGTTTTGAAAAGCCCAATACCGATTATTTCTTTTTCTTTCATACCATGCTCTGGGCATTTTTACCCTGGGCCATGATAGCTTATGTGGCTATATTCGACCGCACCCGGCAGTTTATCAAATTGCGTTTTAGATACCGGGAAGGAATGGAATTTTTAACCGTAGGTGGCTTTTGGTTTATCATGCTGGTGATCAATATGTCAAAATCAAAACTGCCGCATTATATGAATAGTATGTTCCCGCTATTGGCCATTCTACTGGCCGGATATCTCGTATATCTTTTTGATAATTCCAAAGAGAAAATGATAAAGATTTTGATGGGTATTCAGTATTTTGTTATTGGTTTGGGGTCTGTTCTGGCAGTAATTCTCATCACTCAGGTTTTTCCTTTACCTAAGATCTATCTGCTTGTTGTATATATACTCCTGTTGCTTTTCCTTATTTTTGTAATGTTTAAAAAATCAGAGCCGGTTGCACGCATCATTATATTTTCAGTTGTGTTCTCTGTATTTGTAAATTTCAGCTTAAATACTCAATTCTATCCCAATCTGCTAAACTATCAGGCCGGAAGCAATATGGTCAAGATCATTAATAAAGAGCATATTGATAAAGAAAAAATCTATATTCTGGATAAACATTACAGTTGGTCCCTCAATTTTTATACACAGCGGGAAACACCTTCTGTTTCAGTAAATCAATTGAAATCAAAAAAGGATATCTGGCTTTTTGTTTATGGTAAAAATTTGAAAAGCCTTGAAAAAGGAGGGATAAGCTGGGATAAGAGTTTTGAAGTGCCTTATTACCGTATCACCATGCTGACGTTAGAATTTCTCAACCCTGCTACCCGTAAAGGGGAGTTAAAAAAGGCTTATCTGGTGCATATCAACTAATTTATAATACTCTATTCTGTTACCTGAATCACCTTTTTTACAATAACTTATTTTTTTGATTGTAATCTTTAATTTTTTACTTAAATTTGCACCTCTTAAATGGCGTCGTGGCCGAGTGGCTAGGCAGGGCTCTGCA
>JANTGS010000076.1 GCA_024762795.1 Flavobacteriaceae bacterium
CAGATAATTTCTTTCTTCCTTTAGCTCTTCTTCTTGCTAAAACTTTTCTACCATTAACACTCGACATTCTTTCTCTGAATCCGTGTTTGTTTTTTCTTTTTCTTCTTGATGGTTGGAATGTTCTTTTCATCTCTTTAAATTCTTTATATTTGGCTTCAGCTTAATATTCTCTCAAAAGTGCGGCAAATATACAAAGACTTTTATATCTGACAAGCAGTATTTTGAAAAAAAAGTAAGTTTTTTATTACTTTAATAACATATTAAGTTTTATATTCATTCCATAATTTAAAAAAATAAAAAGATGCAATACAATAAACCCATGTTAAAGGAAGACAGTTTAAAAGATAAAGTAATTGTTGTAACCGGAGGCGGAAGCGGATTAGGGAAGGCGATGACCACCTATTTTTTAGAACTGGGAGCCAAAGTTGTAATTACTTCAAGGAATCTTGAAAAACTGAAAAATACAGCAAAAGAACTGGAAGAAAAAACCGGTGGAGAAGTTTTGCCCTTGCAATGTGATGTTAGAAATTACGATGAAGTAGAGGCTATGCTGGCGGCTACAATTAAAAAATTTGGTAAGGCAGATGGTTTGCTTAATAATGCAGCCGGTAATTTTATCAGTCCTACAGAGCGACTTTCATCCAATGCCTTTGACACGATTATTGATATTGTTTTAAAAGGAACAAAGAATTGTACTTTGGCTTTTGGAAAACACTGGATCGATACCAAACAAGAGAAAGCAACAGTTTTGAATATTGTTACTACTTATGCCTGGACAGGTTCGGCTTATGTGGTTCCATCGGCAACTGCCAAGGCAGGGGTGCTGGCCATGACGCGTTCTCTTGCTGTGGAATGGGCTAAATACGGTATGCGTTTTAATGCCATTGCTCCTGGACCCTTTCCTACCAAGGGTGCCTGGGACCGTTTGTTACCCGGTGACCTGAAAGATGAATTTGATATGAAAAAGAAAATTCCGCTCCGCAGAGTAGGAGATCATCAGGAACTGGCTAATCTGGCTGCTTATCTGATGTCGGATTTTTCAGCATATATCAATGGTGAAGTAATTACCATAGACGGTGGGGAATGGTTACAGGGCGCAGGAGAGTTCAATATGTTGCAAAAGATCCCCGAACAGATGTGGGATATGCTTGAAATGATGATCAGGAGTAAGAAGAATAAATAGAATTCAAAATCTATGATCAAGACTGGGAAGGGTATTTTGTGAGGTTTTGATTTGTATTTTAAAAAGAAGTCAAGCCCTGTTTTTGTTGTTTTTTGTTTGTTGTTTCGTGTTATAAATCTTGAATTTTAAATTTTCCACAAATCAAAACTCTTAACTTGCAGCCCTTTGATTTAGTTATCTTTTTTAAAGTTCTTTATCGCATGATCACAAGCCCGGGCGGTTAAGGCCATATAGGTCAGTGACGGATTTTGTGTGCTGGTTGAGGTCATACAAGCGCCATCGGTTACATATACATTTTTACAGTTATGAAACTGATTCCATTTGTTCAACAAAGAGGTTTTTGGATCTTTTCCCATTCTTACTCCCCCCATTTCGTGGATATCCAATCCCGGAGCCTGTTTGGTATCGTAGGTCTGTATTTTCTTAAAACCGGCTTTTTTATACATTTCCGTAAATTGCTCGAAGAAATCCTTTAACATCTTGTCATCATTGTCATCGTATTCCAGATTGATTTTCAACTGTGGAATTCCCCATTCATCAACTTTATCAGGGTCAAGAGAGACACGGCTTTTTTCTTTTGGAATGGTTTCTCCCATCATATGCGATCCTACATACCAGTTACCGTATTCAGGATTCAGGAGTCCGTTTTTCAGCTCCTGTCCTATTCCGTCTGTTTTTTGAATGATCTTCCTTTTTGCTCCAAATCCGGCGGCATAGCCTCTTAAGAAATCAGTTTCCTGTTTAAAAACATTCCTGAATCTGGGAATATAAGCTGAGGTAGGTCTTCTTCCGGTGGTGTGTTTATCTAAATGCCCATTATATTCAGCAGTAATTCTGCCCCTGTAATTATGAAAGGCCACATATTTTCCTAAGAGTCCGTTGTCATTACCCAATCCGTTCGGAAAGCGCTTTGATTTTGAATTGAGTAGAATCAGGTTGCTATTTAAGGAACCGGCATTGACAAAGATCACAGAGGCATAATATTCTGTATGCTCTTTGGTCTTTGCATCGATAACCACAACGCCTGTTGCTTTCTCTTTTTGATCATCATATAGTATGGAATGTGCCACAGAGTCATTGATTAGTGTGAGATTTCCGGTTTTCATGGCCGTTGGAAGTGTACTCGAATTGCTGCAAAAATATCCTCCGAAAGGACAGCCTCTTTGACAAAGATTCCTGAACTGACATTTACTTCTTCCCTGTTTAATAAAAACATCCCGGTTTTCGGTTATATGGGCACATCTGCCACTAATCACATGCCTGGAATTCTTATAGTGTCGGGTAACATTCTTTTTAAAATATTCTTCAATACAATTCATACCCATAGAGGGTAAAAATTCTCCATCAGGCAAAGCCGCTATACCATCACGATCTCCGGCAATTCCAACAAATCTTTCAACATAACTGTACCATGGGGCCAGATCTTTATACCTGATCGGCCAGTCAACTGCAAAACCATCTCTTGCCGGCCCTTCGAAATCATAATCACTCCAGCGTTGTGTTTGTCGGGCCCATAATAAAGAACGGCCTCCGGTTTGGTAACCCCTGATCCAGTCGAAAGGTTTTGCCTGAACATAGGGATGTTCTTTATCCTTTACCACAAAATGCATGGCATCTTCCTTGAAGATATATGATTTACTGGCAATGGGATTCTCTTTTTTTATTTTTTCACTTATCTGACCGAGGTGTTCGAATTCCCATGGAAACATATGGGTGGTTGGATAATCGATATTGTGTTTTACTTCCCTTCCTCTTTCAATAACGAGGGTTTTAAGTCCTTTTTGTGTAAATTCTTTAGCAGCCCAGCCGCCACTCATTCCCGAACCTATCACAATGGCATCAAAAGTTCTGTTCTTTTTATTAGCGGTCTTTATACTAAGCATAGATATTGATTCCTTTTTTTGTGTTTATTTCCTCGCAAAGTCCATAACTCCCGGGTACAAGCGAATAAGGCATGATCTTGGTCATGATATATTTAGATTGCATATATCCCTTTTGTGTAAGATACTTGGTGGTATTGATAAAATATACAATCTCACTGTTCTTACCGTTTTTAAATTTTTTAGCCAAAGCCTTAAACTTATCTTCTTTACTAAGTTTTATGAATGATTTTCCGAATTCTTCTTTTACATTACGGTTAAAAAGATCTAATCCCTTTATAAATATATTTTGTTTTCCGGCAGTTAGCGTGTCATCTACCATGATCCATACAAAATGATCCACTTTGAGAGAAAGAGCTCCCGGAATTTCTCCTTCCGGTATCAGGGTTGATACCATAGTTTTGAGAACTTTTTCCTGTTCAGCAGAAATTCTTATATTTTTTAAGACAACCGAAGCTTTTTCTTCTGAAATATTACAGGAGGGTAGCAGGATCATTCCTCCGGTTAAAATTCCTAATTTTTTAAGGGCAGTTCTTCTAAGCATAAAGAAAATGGATATTTCAGGTAAAAATAGTAAATTAATTGAATTCTTTGCGAGTAAAAAAACCATTTTACCATTTCATCATAGCCTAAAAGACTTTTGAAGCGAATGAGTTAAAAGTGATTGGATTTACCTATTTTTGCACTTTCAATTTTTACTTCAGGAATATGCGCACAAAAACTTCTAAAAAGAATAAGATCAATGTAGTAACGCTGGGTTGTTCTAAAAATATTTACGATAGTGAGATCTTAATGGGACAGCTAAAAGCCAATGATAAACTGGTAGTTCATGAAGATAAAGATGATGACGGGAATATTGTGGTGATCAATACCTGTGGTTTTATAGGAGATGCCAAAGAAGAATCCATCAATACGATCTTACATTATGTCAATAAAAAGGAATCAGGTGAAGTTGACAAGGTTTTTGTTACCGGATGTTTAAGCGAAAGGTATAAACCTGATCTCGAAAAGGAAATTGCTAATGTTGACGAATATTTTGGAACCCATGATCTTCCTGATCTGTTAAGGGCTCTCGGTGCTGATTATAAGCATGAACTGGTAGGAGAAAGACTCACAACAACGCCAAAACATTACGCTTATTTAAAAATTGCTGAAGGTTGCGACCGCCCTTGTTCTTTCTGTGCGATCCCTTTAATGCGGGGTGCGCATGTTTCTACTCCGATAGAGGAAATTGTAGAGGAAGCTTATAAATTATGTAAAAAAGGGGTTAAAGAATTGATCCTCATCGCTCAGGATCTTACTTATTACGGACTCGATATCTATAAAAAAAGAGCTTTAGCCGATCTTTTAAAAGAATTGGTCAGGATAGAAGGGATCGAATGGATCAGATTGCATTATGCTTTTCCTACCGGTTTCCCGATGGACATACTTGAAGTGATGAAGAAGGAGCCTAAAGTTTGTAATTATCTAGATATTCCGTTACAGCATATCAATACAGAGCTTTTACAATCGATGAAACGTGGTACTACCTCAAAAAAAACCAGAGATCTTTTAAAGAAGTTTCGCGAGTTTGTTCCGGAAATGGCTGTTAGAACAACTTTGATCGTGGGTTATCCCGGGGAGACAGAAGAAATGTTTCAGGAGCTCAAAGAGTTTGTTCGTGAATCTAAATTTGAAAGACTGGGTTGTTTTGCATATTCTCATGAAGAAAATACTTCTGCTTTTGAATTGAATGATGATGTTCCGGAAGAAGTAAAAACAAGCCGTGTTAATGAGATCATGGAACTGCAAAGTGAGATCTCTTTTGAGTTAAATCAGGAAAAAGTGGGCAAGGTATTTAAATGTATCTTCGACAGAAAGGAAGGAGATTTTTTTATTGGAAGAACCGAGTATGATAGCCCGGATGTTGATAATGAAGTGCTTGTAGATGCGAAGGAACACTATATCAATCTGGGGAAATTTATTGATGTCAAGATCACTGAAGCTACTGAGTTTGATCTTTACGGGGATCCGGTGTAACTTTTTAAGCTTAATAACCTGCTTCAGCTTTAAAGCATTTCAATAAAATAGCATTTATATTTTTCTGTATTTTTACCTAAAATAAAAACTATTGATTAAAAAGAATTCCTCCATACCATTTCAAAAGACAGGTTATTTTACCAAAACGATCTGTGATTATTTAGATAGAAAAGATCAGATCCGGCCTTTTTACAATCAGTTTCCTGATCTTAAAGGCTTTGAATTTCAGATCTCCGAAAAGAAAACCTCTTTTAACTTATCTTCAAGAAAAGTTTTAAATCAGCAGTTAACAAGGCAGTACCGGCACTTAAAAGTAAGTGATAAGACTCAGAATCATATCGATCAGCTTTTACAGAAACATACTTTTACAGTAACCACCGGACATCAGCTGAATTTGTTTACGGGTCCGCTGTATTTTTTGTACAAGATCATAACTGCGATCAATCTTGCCAAAGAACTAAAGAAATATTTTCCGGATCATAATTTTGTACCGGTGTACTGGATGGCTACAGAAGATCACGATTTTGAAGAGATCCGTTTTTTTAATTTTAAAGATAATAAGATCGAATGGGAAAGAAAATCCGGTGGAGCAGTAGGAGCATTTTCAACTGACGAAGGTCTCGATAAAGTTTTTTCGGAGTTTTCTTCTTTACTGGGGCAAGGTAACAATGCAAATTATTTAAAAGATCTTTTTAAAAAAAGTTATTTAGAACATAAAAACCTTAGTGAAGCTACACGCTATCTGGCCAATGAGCTTTTTGGTAAATACGGTCTGGTCATCATTGATGGTGATGATAAGATTTTGAAAAAAGAATTTGTTCCGTTTGTAAAAAGAGAATTGCTGGATCAAACCTGTTATAAGGAGGTGAGTAAAACGGTAGATTCTTTTAAGGAAAATTATAAGATACTTGTAAACCCAAGAGAGATCAATCTTTTTTATCTCGGTAAGAATCTAAGAGAGCGTATTGTACTTAAAAATGGGGTTTATGGCGTTGTCAATACCGATTTAACTTTTAGCAAGGATGAGATCCTTAAGGCAGTTGAACAATATCCTGAAAAATTTAGTCCTAATGTATTGATGAGACCGCTTTATCAGGAGGTCATCCTGCCCAATCTGTGTTATATCGGTGGGGGAGGAGAGCTTTCTTACTGGATGGAGCTGAAAAGTTATTTCGAAAAAATGAACGTACCTTTTCCTATTCTTTTATTGCGAAATTCGGTATTGCTGATGCATAAAAAGCAGAATCAGAAATTACAGAAACTGGGAGTTTCTCTGGAGGATATCTTCTTAAAAAAGGAAGAATTCATCAATAAAAAAGTAAAAGAAAATTCCGATCTGAAGATTGATTTTTCTGAACAAAAAGAAATCTTAACTAAGATGTTTACCGAGCTTGAAGCGATCTCGCATTGTACCGACAGATCTTTTCTGGGGGCTGTCAAGGCACAGGAACAAAAACAGTTAAATGGACTTAATAATCTGGAAAAAAGATTGCTAAAAGCTCAGAAAAGAAAGTTGAATGATCTGGTAGAGAGGATCTCAAT
This sequence comes from Flavobacteriaceae bacterium, assembly GCA_024762795.1. Taxonomy (GTDB): domain Bacteria; phylum Bacteroidota; class Bacteroidia; order Flavobacteriales; family Flavobacteriaceae; genus Namhaeicola. The sequence continues at coordinate 6,625 of JANTGS010000076.1, forward strand.
ACTTCATCATCAGTTGTTTCCAAATGAAGCTTTGCAGGAAAGATATGCTAATTTTTCTGAATTTTTTCTCGAAGTGGGGGATGATCTTATCAATGGACTTGTAGAATATCTCGATCCTTTACAACTTGAATTTGACGTATTTGAGATCTGATTTTTTATATCAATTCGCAAATTTCCAAAGCTCTTTGGTAAGCTTTCGCACGGTATTCAAAATTGAAATGCTTCATTTCTTCCGGTGAGATCCAGTGTAAATCGCTAAATTCATCATCCTGAGGAATGATATTTGCCTCTGGGTTATATTTAATCTTTACGATTTTTAGCTGTTGTCCCATAAATACAGGATGGACATTGGGAGGAAAAGGGTAAGCTATTTTTTCCTGATATATGTTGAGAATATCTTTGTCCTCCAGATGATAATCTAATTCTTCTGTCAATTCTCTTTTGATACAGGTGACCGTATCCTCGCCTTTTTCCAGACCTCCCTGTGGAAATTTATAACTCTTATCCCGCGGGGAATAACCGATCAGAAATTTTTTGTAGTGATTTATGATAACGGCCATAACTGCCTGACGATAGATTTTTTTCATTGGAAGTGTTTTTATAAGGAATAAAATTATAAAAAAAGTCGCCAGAAAATATATCCCGGCGACTTTGTTTTAAAAGATAAATTTTCTTTATTCTTCTTCGTTCATATAATCTTCAATGGGTCTGCAGGTGCAAACCAGATTACGATCCCCGTAGGCTTCATTAACACGTCTTACACTTGGCCAGAACTTATTTTCCCTGATGTAATCCAGAGGGAAGGCAGCTTCTTTCCTTGAATAAGGATGATTCCATTTTTCAGCGGTCAGCATATTTTGTGTATGTGGAGCATTTTTTAATACGGAATCTTCATCTTCATAGGCGTCGATCTCTTTTTTGATCTGTATCATGGCATCGATAAATTTATCGATCTCCTTTTTATTTTCACTTTCGGTAGGCTCTATCATCAGAGTACCTGCAACAGGGAAGGAAACCGTTGGAGCATGGAAACCATAATCCATCAATCGCTTGGCAATATCAGTTACCTCAATTCCTTTTGCTTTAAATTCTCTAAAATCAACAATCATCTCATGAGCTGCAAATCCCATTTCTCCTGCATATAAGATCTTATAATGTTTCTCCAGTCGCGCCTTTAAGTAATTTGCATTTAAAATAGCAATGGTAGTTGCAGTTGTCAAGCCTCTGCTACCCAGCATCTTGATATAACTGTAAGAGATCAGATCAACCAGTGCCGATCCGAAAGGAGCAGAAGAAACGGCTGAAATTGCATTCTTTCCACCTGTTTTGATAATTGGATTGGAGGGGAGGAATTCAGCAAGATGCCTTGCTACACAAACGGGTCCAACTCCCGGTCCGCCACCACCGTGAGGAATGGCAAAGGTTTTATGCAGGTTCAGGTGACAAACATCAGCTCCAATTCTCGCGGGATTGGTCAATCCAACCTGAGCATTCATATTGGCTCCATCCATATAAACCTGTCCGCCATTATCGTGAATAATTTTTGTTATTTCTTTGATCGCCGACTCGAAAACACCATGTGTAGAAGGGTAAGTAACCATAAGTCCGGCTAGATTATCTTTATATTTTTCTGCTTTTTCACGAAGGTCATCAACATCAATATTTCCTGTATCGGAAGTTTTGGTAACTACCACTTTCATACCTGCCATTACTGCAGAAGCCGGATTGGTACCATGTGCTGAAGCCGGGATCAGACAAATATTTCTGTGAGATTCCCCATTGGCTTCATGATAAGCTCTGATCACCATCAAACCGGTATATTCGCCTTGCGCTCCCGAATTGGGTTGCAGGGTAGTGGCAGCAAAACCTGTGATCACATTCAGTTGTTTTTCCAGACCTTTAAGCATTTCATGATATCCTTGTGCCTGTTTTACGGGAACAAACGGGTGAATAGAAGTCCAGTTGGTCATACTCAAAGGTAGCATTTCCGTAGCCGCATTGAGTTTCATGGTACAGGATCCCAGTGAGATCATAGAATCGGTTAAAGAAATATCCTTTCTTTCAAGGCGTTTGATGTAACGCATCATTTCTGTTTCAGAATGATAGTTATGGAATACCTCATGGGTAAGGAAATCGGTACTTCTTTGTAAATTCTTCGGAATAGATAAACTTACCGGGCATTCTGTGGTTTTAAAAGCATAAAGATTCTCTGCATGAGCCAGGATCTCAATGATCTGATCGATATCCGAAAGGGTAGTCGTTTCGTTGATAGAGATGCCAATTGTTTTTTTATCTATATATAAGAAATTTACTTTCTCTTTTTCAGCCAGTCGTTTAACTTTATCAGCTTGACTCACTTTGATCTTCAGTGTGTCAAAATAGACATCATTGTATTGTTTTAAACCTAATTTTAAGAGTCCTTCACTTAAAATATTCGTAAGAGAATGGATTTGTCTGGCAATGTATTTTATTCCGTCGGGACCATGATAAACAGCATACATTCCGGCCATTACAGCAAGCAATACCTGTGCGGTACAGATGTTTGAAGTTGCCTTTTCACGTTTGATATGCTGTTCACGGGTTTGTAAGGCCATTCGCAGGGCTTCATTTCCAGCAGCATCTATCGTTACTCCTATAATTCTTCCGGGAATCAAACGTTTAAACTCTTCATGTGTGGCAAAATAACCGGCATGCGGTCCGCCAAAGCCTAAAGGAATTCCAAAGCGTTGTGTGGTTCCCACGGCGACATCAGCGCCCATTTCAGCCGGCGATTTTAAAATGGCCAGACTTAAAATATCGGCTGCTAATACAACTTTTATTTCTTTTTCATGGGCTTTTTCAATAAATCCGGTATAGTCGTAAACTTCACCATATTTTGCCGGATATTGTACCAAAGCACCGTAGAAACCTTCTTCAAATTTAAATTTCTTATGATTGCCGATAACCAGTTCAATTCCCAAAGGTTTTGATCGAGTTTTTAATACAGAGATGGTTTGAGGTAAAACTTCTTCTGAAACAAAGAATTTATCGGCCTGTGCCTTCTTCATGGCACGACTTCTTCCGTTGTGTAACATAATCATTGCTTCTGCAGCGGCAGTACCTTCATCGAGCAAAGAAGAATTGGATAAGGGCAATCCGGTTAGATCAGAAACAACGGTTTGATAATTTAAAAGTGCTTCGAGCCTTCCCTGAGAGATCTCAGCCTGATACGGGGTGTAAGAGGTGTACCAGCTGGGGTTTTCAAAGATATTTCTTTGTATAACAGCAGGTAAGGAAGTGGAATGGTATCCTAAGCCGATATAAGATTTAAAAACTTTATTCTTAGCGGCCAGTTCCTGAATGTGAAATGAAAATTCATTTTCACTCATGGGTTCAGGTAATTTTAAACTTTCGTGAAGACGAATATCATCCGGAATGGTTTTGTAAATTAATTCTTCCAATGATTTAACGCCAATAGTTTTTAACATTTCATTGATCTGGTCTTCATCCGGACCAATGTGTCTTATTACAAAAGAGTCTGTTTGCATAATTTAATGATTTGAGAAGTGCTAAATTAGCAAAAAATCATAATTAGATAGTTTGTGTTTTCTTAAACTTATTATAATTTCTGCTGTTTAATTTGATGGTTATAAAGATCGGCAACATATAATATTCCATCAATGATAATTACATCTGCCGGTTTGTTTAAATTACCGAATCCATTTTCAGGAGTTTCTTTTAATTTGATAACTTTAGAATCATTTACAATCTTATAAATGGCATTGGCACCCATATCAGCTATGTATAAATTTCCATGATTGTCAGAAGTTATTCCGTGAGGCATCTTCAGGGGCTTATCTAAGTTTAATTTTTTAATTTCTTTTCCGGGTACAAACCTGTAGATATTACTGTTTCCGGCATCGCAAATAACAATATCTTTGCCGTCAAAAGCCATATCAATAGGGTATTTCCAGTCAACTTTAATTGGGGAAGCATCATCACTCCCTACAAGAGTAGAAACATTTCCATCCTTGATCATTCTTATTTTGGCATTACCGATATCTAAAACCAAAATACTTCCATCTTTATTTAATAGAATTTGGTGTAAAGAATTGAATTTTGCCTGATCGGCTTTTCCTTCTTTAAAACCAATTTCTTTGGGTACACCTGATATGGTCTTTACTTTAAATCCATCTTTGTTAATGTTTATCTTTCTGACTACATTATTAGAGGCACTGGCAATATAGATGATGTCATTCTTTTGGTCATAAGCCACACCGTGTATCCCGTCAAAAAGGGCAGTATTTTTATCTCCATCCATAAATCCCTTCCTGTCAGGGCCGCCAAAAAGCGTCTTTACATTACCGTTTTGATCAATTTCTCTAACTGCATAATTGTTGAAATCAACAAAAAGGAGGCCGTTATTTTTATACGGAGAAAACCGGATTGGTTTGTTGAGTTTTGTTGGATTTTTATCGGTAAATCCAGCCTCTTTTGATCCGATGATCTGGCCTTGAATAAAGGGTAAAGCTATAAAGAAAAAGGAAAAAAATAGAATAATATTTTTCATGGTTTGTTAATTTTTAAATGACGTACAAATGTAAGAAACAAACTTGGACAAAACTGAGCTACGATCATATAATATTAAAATATAATTCAAAGAAATTTAAAAAATCGTAGTTTTGAGAATGCAAGCTTTAAAACAGATCTTCAATTTTTATATTTTTAGCAATATTCATGTTGCTGTGGCTATGTTTAGTCTTGCAAAGATCTCGTTGCTCAATTTTGGGATCGATGAAAATATTACCCCTTTTTTTGTTTTTTTTGCTACGATCATTTCTTATAATTTTATCAGAGCCTACCAATTAGATGAGATCGATATGTTTTCTTCAGTCTGGATCAGGTCACATCAAAAAGCTCTGATCATTCTCAATATTTTAAGTGCTCTGTTGTTGATCTATCTTAGTTTTCAGATCCGGTTTATCTCATTACTCATTC
>JANTGS010000077.1 GCA_024762795.1 Flavobacteriaceae bacterium
TTTTTTTAAGATTTTGGTTTAATACAGTCTTTTTTTACTCTTTTAAAAAAAAATTCAATAATTTAGTAAATATGAATCTTTTTTAACAATATTTGAATTTGTAATCCTATAAAGATGTATCTGATCAGAACTTACCTGTTTTTATTTTTCCTTTCCCTCTCTGTGGTTTATGCCCACGGGCAGCAAATTAAAGAAATCATTCCGCCTTCCAATATTAAATCGGTAGTTTTAAATCCGCATAAGCTTAATGAATATGTTCCGCTTATCCGCTTAGGAGATCCTTTTTCGCTTTCATTTGATGATCTTAACGGCGATCAGAAATACTATTCCTATAAAATAGAGCATTGTAATTACAACTGGGAAAGTTCCGGCTTATCTGTTTCTGAATATATGAGTGGTTATCAGACTGACAGAATAAGAAATTATGAAGATTCTTTCAATACTTTTCAAAATTACACTCATTACCTTATTACTATTCCGAATTCAAATATAAAAATAAAAAAAACCGGAAATTATATTATTTCAGTCCTCGATGAAGACAACAGTGTTTTATTTACCCGAAGAGTGATCATCTATCAAAGCAGGGCTAATGTGGAAGTTAGTGTTCACCGTAGCCGTGATATTGCCTATATTGATCAAAAACAGGATGTTGAGTTCGTTGTTTTTACCAACAACCTCAATCTAAGGGATCCTATGCAGGATATCAAAGTGGCTGTTTATCAAAATATGGACTGGAACACTGTAAGAACCGATATTCCACCCAAATATATCACCAACGGAAAACTGTTGTACAATTATATAAGTGATATATCTTTTTGGGCCGGTAACGAATTTTTGTATTTTGACAGTAAAGAGATCAGAAATGCGACTAATAATATTGCCAAGACCCGCCTGGATGAGGTCTTTAATACCTACTTGTACATTGATGAAGAGAGATACAATAAAGCTTATAGTTTTTATCCGGATATCAATGGTAATTTTGTTTTAAGAACCATCGATACCGATAACATCAGTATCGAAGGAGATTACAGCCTGGTACATTTTAAATTAGACACCAAACAAACCATAATCGATAAAGATATTTATGTTTATGGTGCTTATAACGACTGGAAACTTACTGCGGAAAATAAGATGACCTTTAACGAAAAGACCCAATTATACGAGGTCGCAATTCCTTTTAAGCAGGGATTCTACAACTATACTTATGTTACTTCAGACTCTTCAGGAGAAGTTGATAATCACCAGATAGAAGGTTCCTTTTACCAGACAGAAAATGAATATACTGTAATTGTGTATTTAAAACAGTTTGGCGACCGTTACACTCAAGTAATCGGTGTTGGAAGCTCAAATTCAAGAGAGTTACAAAACTAAAGATCACCTCTTGTAAGGACTATCCTTTGTTAATCAACATAAATACATATAACTTTTATATCGAATTATGTCTTAAATCATAAAAGTCATTTTTACCTTTAAACTTACTGTCATACTTTAAAGCAAATATGCTATTGCGCTGCGCTATATTTTCTGATAAAAAAATTGTCCAAATGCAGTGATGAGAACCCTTGTGCCATTCATCATATAGCTAAACCTTTTAAAGAATCTCTGATCAAATAACTAACCACCAATACCATAGAAGATTTTGCCAAAGAAATTCAAAAGGATAAATCGTTTATGTTTTTAAAATATTTCGTATCTTTGAATGTCAATTTTTATTAGAATACACCCATGATCCAACAAATAACAAAAGGCATAAAGATCTCTGTTAAAACTCATTTTGAAGGGACACGCTTTCAAAATCAGAGGTTGTATTATACTTTCAGTTATCATATCACTATCGAAAACAAAAGCAGCGATACTGTACAGTTACTTAGCAGGCACTGGAATATTTTCGATTCTTTAAAAAGCAAGGAAATAGTTGAGGGAGATGGTGTTATAGGTAAAAAACCCGTATTGGTACCTCAGCAAAAATACACTTATTACTCCCATTGCTTTCTTACTTCTCCAATTGGAGCCATGGAAGGATATTACAATATGATCAATTTTTCCAATGCCGAAACCTTTAAGGTAAAGATTCCTGTTTTTCAGTTGACCGTTCCTTCCTCTCTGAATTAATTTTCATTTTTAAGACTTTTTTTCTCTTTTTCTATACTAATTTATTTTACTTTTATTGTTGTCAATTGATGCAGTAAATGAAATTCTTAAAGAAGAAAAATAAAAAAAAGATCCAAAAGGAAACCAGAGGGACACAATGTTTAAATTGTGGTCATAAACTGAGTCTGGAGGAGAATTTTTGTCCGAATTGCGGACAAGTAAACGATACCAGCCGGATCAGTTTAAAGCAGTATTTCTCAGAATATTTATCAGGCTTCTTTTCATTTGACAACCGATTCTTTACAACTATAAAACCTCTTTTGTTTAAACCGGGGAAAGTAACGAGGGAATTCATTGAAGGGAAAAGAACCAAATACGTCAACCCTTTTCAGATGTATCTGCATATCACTATCATCTTTTTCTGTTGATCGGATTTTTTAACACGATTGATAAATATAAAAATATTGACCGTGAGAAACTTGTAATCAATGAACAGGAAAAAACTCAGATAATCGATTCCTTAAAAAAAGAAATTTCCACTGTTAAAACCAAAGATTCTGTTTTGTTAAAAAAACACAATCTGGATTTGGACTTTAGTTTCGGCACTGAGTCTTCGGATACTCTAAACGAAGAGAGTTCTATTAATAAGAACAGCTTAGATGGTAAACTATCTATTTTTATGAAATATGACAAAGAGCATAAAAATTACTCGATCCGGAAAGCCTTAAACGAGCTGGGATATGAAGATACTTCATGGAATTATTTTTACTTTAATAAAGCCAAAGATTTTAACAGATTATTCTCAGAGGATCCTGATTTTATAAAATCCTATCGCAATAATTTTATTTCTAAAATATCAATTGCCCTGTTCTTTCTCCTGCCTGTTTTTACTCTGGTCGTGGCACTGCTTTATTTAAAAACCGACTATAATTACAGTGAACATCTGGTTTTTGTTTTTCACGTCCAGAGCGTCTTTTTTATTTTGCTTACTGTTTTAATCCTCTTTGACAGGATTTTTAATACTGACATCGGATTGGGAGTATTTTTGATTCTCTTCCTCTTTTATTTATACAAAGCTTTAAGAAATTTCTTTAAAGAAGGAAGATTGATCACTTTTATCAAATTTATTGTACTCAACCTGTCTTACAGTTTTTTAGCTGTTTTAGGTTTTATTTTTATAGCCTTTATCTCTTTTATCATCTGATTCTATTTCCTCATAATCCATTTGAACTTTCTCTTTTGTTTTATACACCTGAGTTATGCTTACTGTTCCCACTTTAGGCCTTTTCATCAGTACATCAATTTCAGGATTGCCTATACCTGCCTGATGATGAAACTGAAGAATATTTTGCTTTTGCTTTTTAAGATCGGTTTTTTCCATTTTTGTCTCCTTCAACCAGATCTTAAACCAGTCTTTTCTCATTTTTTTCATTTCATCAGAATACAATGTTGAAGAAGACCAGATATAAGGCTTATTCGGCAGAATTTTTAAATGCTTTGATTCTCCGTCCCAAACAAATTCAAAAAGAAATAATTTAAAATCCCATTCTACTATAACCAACGTAAACGGTTCTACATTTTCCAGATCAATCGTTTTACAGGCTTGTGTAATATCATCAGCTTTAAGCAGATCTTTTACAATAATTCCCCTGCTTTTGGCGTATTGATCCTTTTGCTGATGATTCTTAAATCCGCCATTGAGCAAACAGATCAGCCTTTTTTTATCACTAACACCGATCCAGGTGCCTCCGGCCTGACCATCTTTAGGATATATTAACGCTGTTTCATCTTCAATATATTTTTGGGGATCCTCTGCTTTTTTCCTTGCAAAAGGCACATCTCTACTCGAAGTTAAGATAAAATCACCGGTATCAAACGGCAGAAAAGTTACTGTACACATGTTAATTTTTTAAAGCATTAATAATTATTGTTAAATATGTCATAATTAAATTAAGAACCTTACTATTTTAAAAGCAATTATTTTAAAAATTCTTATCTTAGCACATTCAAAAATAGTAGAATCAAACATAAATAAAAAACAAATGGCAAACGGATTTTTTAAAGTACCTAAAGCAGTTAACGAACCTGTAAGAGCTTATGCTCCGGGAAGCGTTGAACGCGAAAATTTACTGACAATGTACCACAAGATGTACAATGACAAGGTAAATATTCCTGCTTACATCGGAAGTGAAGAAATTCGTACCGGGAAGACCGGTACAATTCATCCTCCGCACGACATCAACCACAGCCTTGGTGAATTCCACCTGGCGGAAAAAACACATATCGAAAAAGCAGTTAAAGTTGCACTGGAAGCAAGAAAAAAATGGTCGGAAACTCCCTGGGAAGAAAGAGCTGCAATCTTCTTAAAGGCAGCTGATCTCCTGGCAGGGCCCTACCGTGACAAACTGAATGCTGCTACTATGCTGGCACAATCGAAAAATGTTCACCAGGCAGAGATCGACGCCGCCTGTGAGCTGATAGATTTCTTCAGGTTCAATGTAGAATTTATGCAGGAAATTTATAACAACCAACCTATTTCCTCACCGGGAATATGGAACAGAATGGAATACCGTCCGCTGGAAGGTTTTGTTTATGCCATCACTCCTTTTAACTTTACATCTATTGCAGGAAACCTACCTGCTTCTCCTGCTTTGATGGGTAATGTTGTGATCTGGAAACCTGCAAGAACCCAGGTTTACTCGGCCAACATCATCATGCAATTATTCAAAGATGCCGGCTTACCGGATGGTGTGATCAATATGGTTACGGGTAAATCAAGCATGATCACTGAAGTTGTAATGAAACACCCTGAATTCTCAGGTGTTCACTTTACAGGATCCACTCCCGTATTTAAGAGCTTCTGGAAACTTATTGGAAATAACATCACCAACTACAAGTATTATCCCAGAATTGTCGGTGAAACCGGAGGAAAGGATTTTGTTTGGGCACACCCATCAGCCAATGCCGGGGAGATAGCTACTGCTCTGGCAAGAGGTGCTTTTGAATTCCAGGGACAAAAATGTTCGGCTGCTTCAAGAGCCTATATTCCTGAATCCATGTGGGAAGAATTGTTTAAATTACTGAAGACTGATCTGGAATCCATGAAAATGGGAAGTCCGGAAGATCCCTCTAACTTTATCAATGCGGTAATAGACAGAGCCTCTTATGAGAACCTTACCGGATATATTGAAAGAGCCAAAGAAGACAAGGATGCTGAAGTAATTATCGGTGGTACTTTTAGTGATGAAAAAGGGTATTTTATCCGTCCGACAGTGATCCTGACCACCAACCCTCATTATGTAACCATGGAAGAAGAATTGTTTGGCCCTGTGCTTACCATTTATGTTTACAAAGATGAGAAATGGGAAGAAACCCTGGAAGTACTGGATAATACGAGTCCGTACGCACTTACCGGTGCCATCTTTAGCGGCGACAGATATGTAATTGACCTAGCCACCAAAAAACTGGTGAATTCTGCCGGTAATTTCTATATCAACGATAAACCTACCGGTGCCGTTGTTGGTCAGCAACCTTTTGGTGGTGCACGTGGATCGGGAACCAATGATAAGGCCGGATCTGTATGGAACCTCTTAAGATGGGTATCCAACAGAACGATCAAAGAAACCTTTGTTCCTCCTACGGATTACCGCTATCCGTTTTTGGGAGAATAAACCATCAATATTATAAAAGTAAAAGCCTTCTTGTTTTAAGAAGGCTTTTTTATTTGTAAGATCTAAAGATTAGAATATACCGATGAAATTCTGTAACAGATCAAAGTATCCTTAATTGTAATTTTTTAACCGGCCTGCATATCTTCAGCTCCGGGCAATAAGCCAACAAGTTTCTGCGGATCATGAATAAGAACTGGAATATGTTGGGGACAAATATAAAAATGAGTGTCCTGATAAAAAAATTTGGTTACAGGTACTTCATTGTGATCTCTTTTACAAACCAGACATGTTTTTTTGTTTTCCATAATTTAAATATTTTTATTTTGGCGCAAAACTACAATATTCATTCTGAATAATTTTAAGATAAAAAACAAAATGTATAAACCCTAAAAAAAACAAAAATAACTGTTGTAAATGTTTAAATAGTAGTATCTTTGCAACTTAAATTATATTTTTATTAAAATGAATACAGGTACAGTAAAATTTTTCAACGATACCAAAGGATTTGGTTTTATCATTGAAGACGATTCAAAAAGAGAATACTTTGTACACGTTTCTGGGTTGATTGATGAGATCCACGAAGGTGACAACGTTGAATTTGAATTAACAGAAGGAAAAAAAGGATTAAACGCAATAAATGTAAAAGTGATTTAATATTTATTTCTTAAACTTTTAGGATGAATAAAGCTCGCTTTTGGCGGGCTTTTTTTATACCCATAAAGAAATTTCCTAATTGACAATCTTTGCAAGGTCCTTTAACACCTTTGCAGCTTCATCCTGTAAAAAAATATCGGTGATACTGTATGTATAATTAGAGGGCTTGATATTAATCTCAACAATTTTCTTTCCGGTTCTTGAAAAAGCAATGGGAATAGCTGAGGCCGGCATGATTTCTCCGGTAGTTCCAATAACAAGGAACAGATCAGCTTTTTCGATCTCACCATAGGATAATGAATTGGCCGGTTCTGGAATCGGCTCCCCAAAAAAAACAAAATCAGGTTTTAACAAAGAGCCGCAGGAATCACATTTTGGTGGCAATTGAGATAAACCAATGTCTTCTACTCTGTAGATTTTCCGGCATTTTGTACAAATGAGTTTTCTAAGATTTCCATGAAATTCATATACTTCATTACTGCCTGCCTTTTGATGTAATCCGTCAATATTCTGAGTGATAATTGCCTGAACAAGTCCTTTTTCTTCAAATTTGGCCAGAATTTTATGAGCCATATTGGGTTGGGCTTCTCCAAAATTATCAAAAAAGACCTCTTTTATAAACGTCCAGCTCTTTAAAGGATTTTGCATAAAGAAGCTGATATCGAGTAATTGCGGATTGAACTGTCCCCAGAGTCCGTTTACACCACGAAACGGGGGTATACCACTTTCTATGGAAATACCGGCACCGGTAAAAACAGTAGTATGTTTTGAACCCAATAAGAGTTCAGCAGCCTGATGTAGTTTCTGATCAGTCAAACCTGACATAAAATTTACTTTTGATCTTCTTTATGATTTCTTAATTGCTTTTAACAATCGGACATATTTTTTTATATAAAAATGCTCCTCAAAATGATCAAAACCATATCCCTTTAGAATCTCTTTCCAATCGCGTTTGATGTAATCGAATGCATATTTACATTCTACCGCCTGAAAAATCTTACGATGTAAAGATGGCATCTTATCCATATCAAATTCAGCAAAATCCAGAATTAAAAATGCGCCTCCGGGTTTGAGATGCTTATATGCGTTCTTTATCACTTCATCACGAATCTTATTTGGGAATCCATGGATCACAAAACTGATAAATACCTTATCAAACTTTTCATTAAGATCAAAACCGGTGTCAATCCGTTTATTTACAAAAATAACATTGTCTGTATTTTTAAACTTTTGCAAAAATTGTTGTTCCATCTCCCTAGAAATATCGAGACCTGTTATTTTTCCTTTATCGCCCAAATATTTATACATCAACCGGGCATTTCTTCCTGTTCCGCACCCAAGATCTAAAACATGATCTGTAGAAGAAATATTCATATCGGCAACAGCCTGATTTATAAAGCGTTTGTATAGCCCCATAGAACCCAGGTTCATCACTTTATCATAATTTTTTGATATAAAAGGATTAAGTTCTACTCCGGAATCGGGATACAGCTTCATTTTTTTATTTTTATCAGATACAAAATAAAGGTACTAAATTTTAACTAATTCAGGGCTTATACTTTAAAGGAATGTGTACCACTTTTTTGGTCTCAAAAAAATCCTCTTTTAAATAATCGGATAAATTATAAAGCTCAGCTTTTGGGAAATTTTTCAATTCATCGGTAAGATCTCCTCCTTTGAGATAAAGTATTCCGTTTTTGAGCTCATGCTGTTGTTTTTTAGCAATCTTCTTACGGGTCCATTTTACAAAATCATCCATTCGGGTAACCGCTCTGCTTACTATAAAATCGAATTCTCCCTTTACATTTTCAGCCCGGATATGCTCTGCTTTGACATTCTTTAAGGAAAGTGCTTCAGCTACAGCTTTTACCACTTTTATTTTTTTACCAATAGAATCTGCCAGATAAAAATTAGTTTCGGGAAATAAAATTGCCAGTGGTATTCCCGGAAAACCGCCGCCGGTTCCTATATCAAAGATTTCGGCACCGGGTTTAAATGCCTGCACCTTAGCTATTCCCAAAGAATGTAAAACGTGTTTCACATACAACTCATCAATATCCTTACGGGAGATCACATTGATCTGTTCATTCCATGTTTTATACAGTTCTTTTAAACTTTTAAATCTGCTGATCTGTTCTTCCGAAAGCCCTGAAAAATATTTTAAAATTACCTTCATTTTAAATGTTTTATACAAATGTACAACAAAAAAAATATTAGTATTTTGACAAAAAAACGTATTTACATTTAAAAAACCATTAAATTTGCATACAATCATTACATATTTATCAAATTAAACAAGATTCTTAATGCAAGAGGTAAAATTTCTGACAAGAGATAAGACTAAATTTTTCAGAACACTCAACAAACGAGTAAACAACTATTTTAAAGAAAATAACATAAAAAAAACAGGGAATTGGAAACTGTATACCAAAGCAGTTATTATGTTTGTACTCTTCCTAACCCCCCTTATTCTGATACTGACAGTTGAAATGCCCAACTGGGCGAGATTACTGCTTACGGTTGTAATCGGTATCGGCATGGCCGGAGTAGGTATGAATGTGATGCACGATGCCAATCACGAATCCTTTTCAACAAAAGACTGGGTAAACAAACTGATGGGAAGCAGTATCTATATCCTTGCCGGAAATGTATACAACTGGAAAGTTCAGCACAATGTTCTGCACCATACTTATACCAATATTCAGGGATTCGATGAGGATATTGATGCAGGCAGGATCATCAGATTTTCAAAAAATGCAAAATGGATGAAAATTCATAAATTTCAGAAATATTACTCCTTATTTCTGTATGGTTTACTTACCATCAACTGGGCCATTACAACCGATTTTAAACAAATGCATCGTTATTTAAAAAGAAAATTATCCTACGGACCTTTTCCAAAACCGGCAAAACAATGGTCAATTCTGGTAATCAGTAAGATCATCTATTATTCTTTATGGATCGTACTTCCCTTACTGGTCTTAGATATCGCCTGGTGGAAAGTGCTTCTCGGATTCTTTGTAATGCATTACACCGCAGGTTTGATCTTAAGTATCACATTCCAATTAGCGCACGTGATGCCAAATACAGATATGCCTTTGCCTGATAAGGAGGGTAATATCGATCATACCTGGGCGATTCATCAATTGTTTACCACCTCTAACTTTGCCCCCAACAATAAATTTGTTGAATTTTATACCGGCGGACTCAATCACCAGGTGGAACATCATATCTTCCCGCATATTTCACATGTTCATTATAAAAATATCTCTAAGATCGTTCGTGAAACGGCTAAAGAATTTAACTTACCTTACCATGAATATAAAACAATGGCCGGTGCATTCGTTGAACACATTAAACAATTAAATTATCTGGGCACACACCCTAAGATCGCCTAAAAAATACTGAAATGTCAGATTCGTTGTTATCCCATAGAATTAAAAATATGCCCGTTTCACAAACTTTGGCTATGGCAGCCAAAGCGAGGGAATTGAAGGAAGCAGGCAGAGATATCATCAGTTTAAGTCTGGGAGAACCCGATTTTCATGTGCCTGATTTTATTAAAAAAGCAGCTATCCAGGCCATCAATGACAATTACAATTCTTATTCTCCTATCAATGGATATCTGGATCTGAGACAAAGCATCTGTAAAAAATTTAAACGAGACAACGGACTCATTTACAAACCTGAACAGATCGTTGTTTCTACCGGAGCCAAACAAGCGCTTGCAAATGCTGCATTAGTCTTGCTTAATCCGGGCGACGAAGTTCTTTTACCGGCACCTTACTGGGTAAGCTACTCTGCCATTGTTACTTTGGCCGAAGCAAAATACATTGAGATTCCAACAACAATTGATACCGACTTTAAAATTACTCCAAAACAACTTGAAGACGCCATTACACCAAAAACAAAACTGATCATTTTCAATTCTCCCAACAACCCCAGTGGGATGGTATATTCTGAAAAAGAATATAGAGCTTTGGCAAAAGTTCTTGAAAAATATCCTGATATTTATATTATTTCTGATGAGATCTATGAATATCTTAATTTTGAGGCCCTAAGTTTTAGTTTTGCTGCTATTGAAAGTATGTATGACCGTACCATCACTATCAATGGGGTTTCAAAGGCATTTGCCATGACCGGATGGCGCATGGGCTATATAGGAGCTCCCGAATGGATTGCCAAAGCCTGTACTAAAATCCAGGGACAAATTACATCCGGTGCCAATTGTATTTCACAAAGAGCTACAATTGCTGCACTTGAAGCACCGGTTTCCAGCATTCAATATATGATTGACGAGTTTAACAAAAGAAGACTTCTGATTTTAGACCTGCTCAAGAATATTAAGGGATTTAAAACCACAAAACCTCTGGGAGCTTTTTATGTTTTACCGGATGTCTCTTATTATTTTGGTAAGACCATCAAAGGACAGAAGATCAATAATGCCGGTGATTTTTCATTGCTTTTGCTTGAAAAGGTCAATGTAGCCACCGTTACCGGAGAAGCTTTCGGTGCTCCGAACTGTATACGCATTTCTTATTCTGCCTCTCAGGAAAATATCAAAGAAGCTATGCGAAGAATCTCAGAACTTTTAAATTCCTAACATTTACAAATATTATAGATTATGAGTTACAAAGTGACTTTTCCCACACGTTGGGCCGATTTTGACCCCAATAACCATATGCGACACTCTGCTTACAATGATTATGCAGCTGAGGCCAGAGGACGCTATTTTAAAGAATTCGGTTTAACACTGGCTCAGTTTAATAAACAAAACATAGGCCCTATACTTTTTAGTGAAAATACACGCTTCTTTAAAGAAGTAGGGGTTGGAGAAGATATTAGTGTTGAATTGTATGTAAAAGGACTCTCGAAAAAAGGAGAACGGTTTAAATTCGATCATAAGATCTTTAAAGAAGACGGTAGCCTCGCAGCAAAAATAGAGATCTACGGGGCCTGGCTCGATCTGAAAAAACGGAAATTAACTGCACCACCGGCTGAGATTCTTAAGATCCTGAATACACTGGACAAAACTGAGAATTTTGAGATCATCCCTATTTCTTTAACCAAATAATGAATTCATAATATTAGGTATTTTTGCAGAGGTAAAATATTGAAATGAAAATAAGAAATATTACATATTCTAATCTTTTTAAGATCAAAG
>JANTGS010000078.1 GCA_024762795.1 Flavobacteriaceae bacterium
CCTATTTTCCACTAATGAAAAAAATATATTTTTCTGGTATCCCTATTTTCTGCTGTTTTTTTATTTTAAAATATTTGGAAATTAGAAAAAAAACTTTTCCTAATGAGATAAAACACTGATCTTCTCAATAATAGCATTCTGAAATTCAATGTGTTACAAATGATACATCGCAGTAATAATTGTTACTTTTTATACGTAACTTTTATTACTTATTATTGTAACATTTAAGACTGTGTATATCAATTATATATTGTATAAAATTGACAAATATCATGAAAATGATCTTATTCCAGGCGTAAATTTATAATACTAATAACAAACACAAGTATTTGTATCTTAAATTATTACGTCATGAAAAAATTATCATTTTATCTCATCGCACTGCTCATCACACTCAGTGCAACGCTAAGCAGTTTTAGCGTAAAAGAAAATCCTGTTAAAAGATCGGTCAATGATCTTGACGAATTTGAAGCATTGGTAAATTATCTTGAAAACAACGGTAATTATATCAATACAGCCGCACCATCACTTCTTATGGCAGAAGAAGTGAAGAAAAACACCAAGAACCAGAAATATCATATTATTGATATCAGAAGTGACAGCTGGTTCGAGTACGGACATATTAAAAATGCCCACAATGTTAAACCTGCTGAGCTGTTAAACTATTTTGAGAACAAAATAGAACCTACCAATTACGATAAGATCGTACTGGTTTGTTATTCCGGCCAGTCTGCGGCGTATTATACATCACTATTAAGATTGGCCGGTTATGACAATGTTTACAGCATGAAATGGGGAATGAGCACCTGGCGGGCTGATTTTGCAGAAAAATCATGGACAAAGAATGTAAAGACCGACTTATCAAATAAACTTGAAACCACAGAAAATGCCAAACTTCCAAAAGGCCCTCACCCGGTTCTGAAAACCGGAAAAACAGATCCTAAAGAAATCCTGAGAGCTCGTTTACAGGAAAGATTTGCAATTCCTTACAGAGAATCAATAGTAAAAAGTACTGATATTATTGAAAATCCCGGAAATTACTATGTTATTAACTGCTGTCCGGAAGAGATCTACAAACTGGGACATCTACCCGGCGCGGTACATTACACTCCCCATACTTTTTCATCTGAACAGGATCTGTACACACTTCCTGTTAACAAGCAAGTTGTGGCCTACGATCAAACCGGTCAGGGCTCTGCTTATATCGTTGCTTACCTGAATGTGTTGGGCTATCAGGCAGGTAATGTGGGTTACGGAGCTAACAGCTTTATGAATAAGGTATTAAAATCAAAAGGGCTGGATGCTTTTTCCAAGAAACAAGTCAATATGTATCCTGTTGTGGAATAATTTTTAAAGATCACATCCAAAAAATTTCAAACCATTAAAATGCTTTCTAACTTTAATTGTACAACTATGAAAAAATTATCATTATTATTTATCGGGTTCTTATTAATTCCTTCGCTGTTATTTACGTCGTGTGACAGAGGTGAGGATCCCGGTTCAGGAACTACTCTCCCGGCTTTTGAGCTAATGAGAGACTATATGATTGCCAATAATCTGGATATCAGTGACATTCTGGTAAATCCTGATGGAGAAAAATTTGTTGTCCCGGCTCCGGCAGCCGGAGACTATGATGCGTTTATCGCAAAATATTATATTCTCGATATCAGAAGTGCCGATGCTTTTAACAATGCAGGACATATCAAGGGAGCCAAAAATATTGCCTTTAAAGATATTCTTACAGAAGCCGGAAATTCAGGTGGAAAACCCATCCTGATGGTATGTTATACCGGGCAAACAGCCTGTTTTGCCACTTCGTTATTACGCCTTTACGGATATTCGCATACCAAAGCCTTAAAATGGGGTATGTCCGGATGGAATGCTACCACAGCAGGACCCTGGAACAGCCATACAGGAGATATTGCTAAGAACAATACCAACTGGAATTACTCCAGCCATCCTGCTAACAATGTTTTTGATGATCCTACACTCTCCAGTTTATCACAAGATGGTGCTGAAATATTAAAAGACCGGGTTGAGCAGGTTGTTCAGGAAGGTTTTAAAACCGTTAGCGGACAGGATGTACTTGATAATCCGGGCGATTATTTTGTAAACAATTTCTTCAGCTCCGCTGATTATACAGCATTCGGACATATTGCAAATGCTTATCGTATCAATCCATTCCACCTTGCCGACAATACTTACAAAGGGCATAATTCCAGTGGGAAAGTAGTTACTTATTGTTATACAGGACAAACCTCTGCGGTTATAACAGCCTATTTAAGAGTTTTGGGATACGATGCATACAGTTTATTATTCGGCATGAACGGATTGTATCATTCAAATGCTGCATGGACAAGTAATCAATGGGGTGTAGGTTCATCTGTTCCAAAGGATCTTCCTTTAATTAAATAAGTTAACCTAAATCCTAAGATGATGAAAAACAGAATCACAATATTATTTATACTCGCTTTAGTCTTCCAGATGAACCATCTATTTGCTCAGGGCTGCGATGCTGATGAGCCGTCAGATTCAGGGGAAGCCCCTAAAGTAAAGATCTTTGGTTATATACAACCAGAATACGATTATACCCTCAGCGATCCGGCTGTAAATTCGTTTGGATTCCGCAGAGCAAGAATCGGTGTAAGAGGAACCGTTCTTAACGATTTCGGTTATTATATGATGCTCGAAACCAGTCCATTTATCGGAGGTGTGGGAAGTGCCTATCTGATGGATGCTTTTGTTACCTGGAAAAAATACAACTGGACAAAAATATCTGTAGGATCATTTAAACAGCCCTTTGGACGCGAAGTAGTGAAAGCCTGCTGGGATCTGACCACCATTGACCGGGCCATAGTTTCCGATCAATTGGTTTCTCCCCAAAGAGATTATGGTATCATGGTACTTGGAGGTAACCAGTACAATCGCTTGGGATACCGGGTGGCTGTGATGAACGGAAGAGGGCTGAATGTTAAGGACAACAACAATAAAAAGGATATTATTGGCAGAGTTACTTACAAACTTTTCGACTTTATGTCGTTAGGAGCCAGTTTCCGTTACGGATTTCCTAACAATGATACCGATACCCGTACAACCTATGGTGGTGATGTTCTTTTTGATATCAATAATCTGCACATCCAGGCTGAATATATTTACGATAAAGGTGATTACAACAGAGCTGCCGGTGGGGGTTGCGGTTCCGAACCTCTGGAACTGGGTGAAGAAAGAGACGGTGCTTATGGTATGATCTGGTATGATACAAAATGGAATGTGCAGCCCGTTTTTAAATATGAGTATTTTGAACAAGACACCAGTATAAAGGAAATAGGATATCAGGAAAGAATGACCTTAGGGGTGAACTATTTTATAGGCGATAAGATCAGAGTTCAGCTCAACTACCAGGCCAATATTGAAACCTATATCAATATCGATAATGATAAGTTCCTGGCACAGGTTCAGATCAGGTGGTAAAAAATCTTAATAATAAACACAGGTTCTTTATGTTGATTAATTTGGATTAATGAGTGAAAACTCTCCCTTAGCGGAGAGTTTTTCTTTTTTAATAAACCACAAAAAAAAGGCTATTCAATCCCTTATTTTTAAAACTCTGTTAAAAATTATATGTTTTTATAAACATTATCTGCTTGTTTGACGGCAGATTTACTACTTTTGCTACAAAATTTAAAAACCATTCTTTTATAGTGAACACACAGGAAGTAATTTTAAGAGAGAAGTTGGACGATTATTACTCAACTATGTTTGAAGAGGAATTGATCGATGAAATAGTAGAAGTTGGCTACATTGATAAATTAAAAAATGGTGAACTCTTAATTGATATCGGAGAAAATATGACTCATATTCCTTTGATATTAAATGGTGTGGTAAAAGTAATCCGTAAAGAAAAAAAAGGGGATGAACTGGTACTTTATTTCCTCGAAAGAGGAGACACCTGTGCCATTTCATTTGTAAACTGCCTCAATCGAACAAAGAGCTTGTTTAAGGCTGTAGTGGAAAAAGACGCTGAGATTATCTTTCTACCCGTAGATAAGATTGAACCCTGGCTGATCAAATACAAAACCTGGAGACAATATATTATCGATAGTTATCATTTCCGCCTGATCGAGATGGTAGAATCTATCGACAGCCTGGCCTTTATGAAAATGAATGAACGTGTTTTTAAATATCTGAACGACAAGGTAAAGATCAATAAAGATGTAAACCTCGAGATCACACACCAGGAAATTGCTGATGACCTGAACACTTCCCGGGTTGTGGTAACCCGCTTGCTGAAACAGCTGCATGATGAAGGAAAGATCTACTCTTCAAGAAATAAGATCAGAGTTCTTAATTTCTAAATTATTCTAATATTTTGATATAATCCTCCTCGGATATTATAGGAATATTTAATTTTTCCGCCTTATCTTTTTTACTGGGTCCCATGTTTTCTCCTGCAATGATATAACTTGTCTTTTTAGAGATCGACCCGGTTACCTTACCTCCGTTATCTTCTATGGATTTTTTCAATTCATTTCTGCTGAATTTTTCAAAAACTCCTGATACTACAAAGTTCAGACCTTTTAACTTATCAGTTCTATTCTCGTATACACTTTCATCCATGGCAAATTTTAAACCATATGATCTCAGACGGTTGATAACTTCAATATTGATCGGATTCTTAAAAAAATCTATTACACTTTGAGCGATAATTTCTCCAATTTCATCAACATTAACAAGATCTTCATAACTTGCCTGCATTAAATTATCAATATTTTCATAGTGAAAGGCCAGTTTTTTTGCAACGGTTTCTCCTACATAACGAATTCCTAAGGCAAAAAGGACTTTTTCAAAACCAATTTGCTTAGAGGCCTCCAGTCCGACAATGATATTTTTAGCCGATTTCTCTGCCATCCGCTCAAGCGGAATCAGCTGAAATTCTTTCAATTCATAAAGATCGGCATAATTATGTATCAGTTTGTTCTGATACAACAACTCAACAGTCTCCACTCCCAGCCCGTCGATATTCATGGCTTTTCTGCTGATAAAATGAATGATCTTTCCGGTAATTTGTTTCGGGCAACCGAATTCATTAGGACAGTAATGCTTTGCATCCCCTTCTTTTCTTACGAGTTTTGTACCACAATCAGGGCAGTGGGTGATATATTTTACAGGAACCGAATCCACCGGGCGTAAACTCAGATCGACGCCAACGATCTTAGGGATGATCTCTCCTCCTTTTTCTACAAATACCGTATCGTTGATCCTTACATCCAGTTTGGCAATCTGATCGGCATTATGCAAAGAAGCTCTCTTTACAATGGTTCCGGCCAGTTCAACAGGATCGAGATTTGCCACCGGTGTGATAGCTCCGGTTCTCCCCACCTGATAAGTAATCTCACGTAATATTGTTGTGGCCTGCTCAGCCTTAAATTTATAGGCAATCGCCCAACGGGGAGATTTGGCCGTATAGCCTAGTTCTTCCTGTTGCGAAAGGTTATTCACCTTGATCACAATACCATCGGTTTCATAAGGCAAAGTATGTCTTTGCTTATCCCACTGGGCTATAAATTCAAAGATCTCTTCTGTATTTTTACATAATTTACGGGTATCCGGCACTTTAAACCCTGCTTTTACAGCAAAATCCAAGGCTTCAAAATGAGTTTCAAAAGGCAGGCGGTCGCCAACGATCTGGTACAGCAAACAATCTAAAGGCCTTTCAGCTACCTCTGCACTATCCTGCAGTTTTAAACTACCACTGGCTGTATTTCTCGGATTCCGGTAAGGATCTTCTCCCATCTCAATACGCTCTTTGTTCATTTTTTCAAATCCGTCAAGCGGAAGAATGATCTCTCCCCGGATCTCAAAACTTTTTAACAGATCTTCTTTTAATACAAGAGGAATAGAACGAATGGTCTTTACATTAAGCGTTACATCATCACCTTTAAAACCATCTCCCCTGGTTACCGCTTTTTCCAGCCGGGCATCTTCATAATACAAATTGATCGATACTCCGTCATATTTTAACTCACAAACAAATTCAACAGGAACTTCTCCCAGTATTTTCTGTATTCTCGTTTCCCAGTCAAAAATATCCTCTTTTGAATAGGAATTATCCAATGAATACATTCTGTGTTTGTGGTCAACTGATTTAAAATTCTTCACCACCTCACCCCCTACCCGCTGTGTGGGAGAATTCGAATCATAATATTCCGGGTGTTTTTCCTCAAGTTCCTGAAGCTGCTTCAATTTCTGATCAAATTCAAAATCGGAAATTACCGGGGCATCCAGTACATAATAACTGTAATTGTGCTGCCTGAGCTCTTCTCTAAGCTGTTCAATTTTATTTTTGATTTCCTCCATTATATCCTGAAAATTGAATTCCTAAAATTATAAAATATTTGTACTTCAACTTATTTTTTTTTAATTTTATGGAAAATATTAAATTATGTAACTTTTATAACTACTATTTGTTCTATTGTAACAACTTTTTGTTACTAAAATTACTTAACTATGATTTTAATCACTATTTTTATACTTTTTACTCAATACTTTTGAAAAGAATTTTAATAAAACCCTTTAATTATAACTAAAAAATTATGAAGAAACTATTGATCTTAGGTGCCGGTACAGCAGGCACAATGATGCTAAATAAACTTTACAATGAACTGGAAAGAGAGGAATGGGAAATCACTATTGTTGACCAGTTTAAGACCCATTATTATCAACCTGGCTTTCTGTTTATTCCCTTTGGAATCTACAGCAAACAGGATGTAATCAAACCAAAATACGACTTTTTCCCTCCGGGTGCTAACGTAATCTTTAGTCCAATTGATAAAATTGTTGGCGAAGAGAATAAAGTTTATCTCGAAGGAGGTAAAGTATTGAATTATGACTTCCTGATCATTGCAACAGGAACTCAGACAAGGCCGGGAGAAACCGAAGGACTTAAAGACAAACTTTGGTATAAGGATATTTTCGATTTCTATACAGTAGAAGGTGCTATGGCCCTTCACCAGAGATTTAAGGACTTTGAAGGGGGCGACCTTGTTATGTGTATTCCTGAAGTACCCTACAAATGTCCGGTAGCCCCTCTGGAATTTGTTTTCCTTGCAGATGCTTATTTTACGGGAAAAGGAATAAGGGATAAAGTAAATATAAAATTTGTTACCCTGATGTCGGGTGTATTTACAAAACCTGTAGCCACCAAAGTACTTGGCGGAATAATGGAAGAAAAAAATATTGAAGTTATTTCCGATTTTTATTTAAGTCATATAGATAATGAAAACAAAAAGATCTTTTCATACGATGAACGTGAAGTCTCATTCGATATTCTAACCATTGTACCCGTTAATATGGGTAGTGAAATGGTTGCCCGAAGTGGTATGGGTGACGATATGAATTTTGTTAAAACAGATAAATACACCTTACAATCTGAACAATTTGAAAACATCTTTGTAATTGGAGATGCTGCCAATTTTCCCACTTCCAAGGCAGGTTCCGTAGCTCATTTTGCTGGGGAAATCCTGTTTGAAAATATTTTATCAGCAATGGAAGGAAGGCCTTTACAGGCTAAATTTGACGGACATGCCAACTGCTATATTGAGACAGGATTTGGCAAAGGGGCTTTGATCGACTTCAACTATGATACAGAGCCGCTACCGGGAACTTTCCCGCTACCGGGAATAGGACCTTTTGGTTTGCTAAAGAATACAAAAATGAACCACTACGGAAAGGTAATGTTCCGATGGATCTACTGGCATATTTTACTTAAAGGAAAAGAGTTGCCTATCGAAGCCGATATGTCTATGGCAGGAAAAAAACGGGTTTAATCTAAACATCTAAGCATTATGAAAGAAAAGAATTTAGAAGCCCGGATAGATTCCCTGGATAAAAAAATGGATCTGCTCCTGGAATATGTTAATCAGCAAAGATTAAACAGCTCAATGGTTGAAGATCTTGCAAAAGACCTGTCGATCATAGGTAAAGATGCCTATGATTCCACTGTAGAGGCACTGGATAAACGCCAGGTAGAACTCGATCCGGCAGAAATGTCAGATCTCGTGGTTACCCTGTTGAGAAATATGGGCAATATCAAAACTGTATTAAACTCTCTGGAAATGGCCGTTGATCTTGGAAAAGAGGTAGGACCGCTTGCCAATGAAGCTATTATCGATTTTACCAAACAACTTAATATCTTCGAACAAAAAGGTTATTTCGATTTTGTGAAAGGTGTTGGCCCGATCATCGACAATATAGTTACCAACTTCGGTAAGGAAGACCTTCAGGAGCTGGCTGACAATATTGTAACCATACTCTCTATCGTAAAAGAGATCACACATCCTGAAATACTGGGTACTGTGAAAAATGCGATCATGACCTTCAATGCTATGGAAACTGAAAGCGTACCCTCTTATTCTATGTGGAAAGTAATGAGGGAAATGAACAGTCCGGAGATGAGAAAAGCCCTTGGTTTTGGGGTAACCTTTATGAAGAATTTATCAAAGGACGTAAAAATAAGAGAATAACTAAACAATTAATAACTAAATAAAAATTATAAAATTATGGCTGTAAAAACAATCGCAGGAGTACAAGTAAATGTTTCAGATGATGGATATCTTGAAGATATGGATCAGTGGAACGAAGATATAGCAAAAGAAATTGCAAGTGGTTTAGGTATTGAACTTACCGATGAGCATTTTAAAGTGTTAAATTATTTGAGAGAAAAGACTAAAGAAGGTGCTTCTTTATCAATAAGAAGTGTTGGAAAATCAGGAATTGTAGATGTAAAAGGACTCTATAAATTATTTCCCAAAGGACCTTTAAAATTCTCATCAAAGATCGCAGGTATCCCTAAGCCAACCAGTTGCATTTAATCAATAAATAATCTATTATGGATTCAAAAGAAAAAAAACCATTAGAAAAAGTATGTATGATCTGTGCAAAAGGAGCCCTGGAGGATGTTTATGCCGCTTTGGTTATGGCCAACGGAGCTGTAATGGAAGGCATTGAAACACATCTTTTCTTTACTTTCTTTGGTTTAGATGCTATTACTAAAAGAACCATGAACAGTCTTCATACAGCAACTACAGGTAACCCTGCTATGCGTATGCCGGGCGGATTACCCTTTCCAACTATGCTGGGTGGATTACCCGGTGTGGAAGCTGCAGTGTCAAGTATGATGCGAAAACAGATGGAAGATCTTGATATGCCACCGGTTGATGAATTTCTTGAATTGATCACTGCCGGCGGTGGAAAAGTCTATGCCTGTAAACTGGCAGTTGATATGTTTAAATTAAGTAAAGAAGACCTTTGGGATGATGTAGATGCTGTACTTACCATTGGAGAGTTTTATGAGCTTTGTGATGGCGACAGAACTCAAATCATCTTTACCTGATTTCCTAATCAAATTAAGTACCTGTTCTTTTAAGAATTGTAAAATGATTAAGGCTGAGTTTATTTCTAAAACACGGCCTTTTTTTTTATGGCTTCAAACTTATTTTTTTCTGATCTTTCTAACCAGCATTCCGATTCCTTTAAAAACAAAAAAAGCGATCAGTCCTACAATCAGCCCCATGATCAATTCTGCCAGCATCATTGGCAAAGCATGGAAAAATTCGTGAACTTTATCCAGATTATGCACAAACATCCCACCGCCTACCAGCAACATCGCAAGGGTTCCGACAATTCCTAATAAGACGATCAATTTGGGTAAAGACCAAACCAATCCTTTACCGATTGCAACAAAAACCGATTTAATAAATTTATTTTTACCTCTTGCTTTTTTGATAAGCATGTAGCCGGCATCATCCATTCTTACCATTAAAGCCACAATACCATAAACGCCAATGGTCACTGCAACAGCAATTAAAGATACAACAACAATCTGAGTAGAAAGAGGTTCCTGAGCAACTGTACCAAGCGCGATCATAACAATCTCGATCGACAAAATAAAATCGGTTATGATGGTAGATTTTATCTTAGCTTTTTCAAGTTTCATAATTTCCTCCTCACTGAGATCGGCCTTTACTTCCTGATGCTTTTCTTCTTTATGAAAGAACGTATGTATAATCTTTTCAACCCCTTCATAACTAAGATAAACCCCGCCTATCAGCAAGATAGGAACGATCATCTGAGGCAAAAAAGCACTGAGTAAAAAAGCAAAAGGCAAAATAATTAGCTTGTTCAGAAAAGAACCTTTTGTTATAGCCCAGAGCACCGGTAATTCTCTTGAAGAATGAAATCCTGATGCCTTTTCCGCTCCAACGGCAAGATCATCTCCTAAAACACCGGCCGTTTTTTTGGCCGCAACCTTAGCCATGATCGATACATCATCCATCAAAGTGGCAATATCATCTAAAATTGCAAAAAAACCTGTCATGATCCTATTGATTGATCCTATAAAACTAACTAAAAAAATCGAATTCTGCTGTCAAATAATACCTATTCATGATGATAGGGCTCATTTCTTAAGATCGTAAACGCCCGGTAGATTTGTTCAATTACAATTAGACGAATCATTTGATGTGAAAAGGTCATTTTTGAAAGGGCAATCATACCGCTTGACTTTTTATAAATCTTCTCGGAAAAACCATAAGGGCCTCCAATAACAAAAACCAATTGTTTTATTCCCGAATTCATTTTCTTTTGAAGGAACTTTGAGAATTCCACTGATCGGTATTCAGTCCCTCTTTCATCAAGCAAAACCAAATGATCTCCAGGTTGTATCTTGCTTAGGATCAACTCTCCTTCCTTCTCTTTTTGTTCTTTTTCTGACAATTTCTTTACCTTTTTCAGATCAGGAATTACCTGAAATTCAAATTTAATGTAATGCCTTAAACGTTTTTCATAGGTTTGAAAAAGAGTGGTAAGATTTTTATCATCTGTTTTGCCGATGACCAGAAGTTTAATTTTCATTCGAAGGTTTTAAGACATACAAATTTAAATCATTATTTAGTTTAAATCAAAAAAGTTATTTTTGTATCAATTATTCTAAAGTTCAGAGAAAATTATCAGGAACTTTTCTAAAATCCATTAAAATGATTAGCGACAAACAATTTCAAAAAGAATTAGACATCATTATAAAAAATGCCATAAGAGAAGATATAGGTGACGGCGACCACAGTTCTCTGGCCTGTATCCCGGCCGATGCCAGAGGCCAGGCTAAACTTCTGGTTAAAGAAGATGGGGTAATTGCAGGTATAGAATTTGCTAAAATGGTATTTGCTGAAGTAGATAGGGATTTAAAAGTTGAAACCTTTTTAAACGACGGGGATAAGGTAAAAGTTGGAGACATTGCTTTTTTTGTAACCGGAAATTCTCAATCCATCCTTAAAGCTGAACGCCTGGTTCTTAATGCTATGCAAAGAATGAGTGCCATTGCAAGCAAAACCGGAAAATTTGTAAAAGAATTGAAAGGCACAAATACTAAGATTCTTGATACCCGAAAAACCACACCGGGAATACGCGCTATTGAAAAATGGGCTGTAAAGATTGGCGGAGG
>JANTGS010000079.1 GCA_024762795.1 Flavobacteriaceae bacterium
TATATTCAGATAATTATTAAATTAGAGAACTGATTTTTCCTGATTATTGATATTTATTTCCTTAGTTTTGTACCTGATGGAAAAAAAGAAAATTACTCCCGGGTTTAAAATTCCGAGATCTTTGATCAATTCTGCCAAAGTGCTTCAATTTATATCAAAAGATCTTGCTGCAGTATTTTTGGGCAGGATTTTTGCCACTCCTTCACGATTTAAAACTCCCGAAAGGGAAAAGATGATGGAAAAGAGTGCTAAAAGCGAATTTTTCCGGATTGATTCCATTGAAAAAGATATTAAAATATACACTTACGGCTTTTCAAAAAAAAGAGTTCTGCTGGCTCATGGATGGTCGGGAAGAGGTACTCAATTGTACAATCTGGCTGATAAAATACTCGAAAACCGAATGATGGTCATCAGTTTAGATGCTCCGGCTCACGGATCCTCCAGTGGTAAGATCACCAATATGCTTGAATATCTTGAAACCTTAAAATTCATCGATCAGAAATACGGTCCGTTCCAGGCTGCAATTGGACATTCATGGGGTGGTATGAGTTTGCTCCTGGCAGTTGCCAACGGCCTGAGGACTAAAAAATTGGTAAGTATAGGTGCGGATGACAGGATCTCGGAAGTACTTTTTTCATTTGTAAAGAAATTTGAATTAAAACCTATCATTGCCAAAAAGATCAAAATTTTTTATGATAAAAAACTAAACCGGAATATTGATGAATTTTCTTCTACAAGATCAGCAGAAAAGATTACTATTCCCACCCTGGTGGTACATGATACTGAAGATTTGTTTGTTCCAGTAAGCAGTGCATATAAAATACGTCAAAAACTTAAAAAAGGAACAATTCTGATAACTCATGGTTTAGGACATCATAAAATCTTTAAAGATCCTATAGTCATTCAGAAGATTATTAATTTTATAAAATAAATATGAAAAGATCATATCTTACGCTTCTGATCATTATTACAATTTCAATATCAGTTAAAGCACAAACTAAAAAAAAGGAAAATATGAGTAAAAAGGTTGTCAAAACAGAAGAAGAGTGGAAAAACATCCTTACTCCTCAACAATTTAAGATCATGAGATTAAAAGGTACTGATATGCCCGGAGAATATGGTTATACCAATACATTTGAAAGGGGAACTTATTATTGTGCTGCCTGCGGTGCTCAGCTATTTAAATCAGGTACTAAATATGAATCGCATTGTGGCTGGCCCAGTTTTGATGATGCCATAAAAGGTGCTGTTATCTATAAAAAGGATACAAGTCACGGAATGATCAGAACTGAAATACTCTGTGCCCGTTGTGGCGGACATCTCGGACATGTTTTTGATGACGGACCAGTAGAAACTACCGGAAAAAGGTATTGTGTAAACAGTACATCGCTTAGCTTTAAGAAAGAGGAGAAATAAGCTTAAAATACTTAGAAAATCTTTAACATATAGCCTTATTTTCTTATTTCAGAATTATTATCTTTGCAATTCTAAAAAAAGAAGAGAAGAATTATGTTCAATAATTTAAGTGATAAACTGGATAAAGCCCTCCACGTATTAAAAGGGCATGGTAGTATTACCGAAATAAATGTTGCTGAGACCTTAAAAGAAGTAAGAAGAGCTCTTTTAGATGCCGACGTTAACTATAAGATAGCCAAAGACTTTACCAACAAAGTTAAGCAAAAGGCAATAGGTTCTGATGTACTTACCTCGCTTAATCCGGGACAGCTGATGGTAAAGATCGTAAAAGACGAGCTTACCAAATTGATGGGAGGTGAAACTGTTGGGATCAACCTTTCCGGAAATCCTTCTGTAATTTTAATGTCGGGACTTCAGGGTTCAGGTAAAACTACATTTTCCGGTAAACTGGCAAATTTCTTAAAGAATAAACGCACCAAACAGCCTTTACTTGTAGCCTGTGACGTTTACCGTCCTGCTGCGATCAATCAGCTGAAAGTTGTAGGAGAGCAGATCGGCGTTGAGGTCTATACCGAAGAAGGCAACATGAATCCCGTTGAAATTGCCGAAAATGCAGTGAAATATGCCAAAGGTCACGGAAAAAATGTGGTAATTATTGATACCGCAGGTCGATTGGCTGTTGATGAAGAGATGATGAAAGAGATCTCTAACATCCATAAAGCCGTTCATCCACATGAAACCTTGTTTGTTGTTGACTCAATGACCGGTCAGGATGCAGTAAATACTGCCAAAGCCTTTAACGATATTCTTAATTTTGAAGGGGTAATCTTAACCAAACTCGATGGTGATTCACGTGGTGGTGCTGCACTTTCTATCAAATCGGTAGTAGACAAGCCTATCAAATTTATTGGTACCGGTGAAAAGATGGAAGCTATTGATATCTTCCACCCTGACCGTATGGCTGAAAGAATTCTGGGAATGGGAGACGTGATCTCACTTGTTGAAAGAGCTCAGGAACAATACGATGAAGAAGAAGCCAGAAAGATCCAGAAAAAAATTGCCAAAAATCAGTTTGGTTTTGACGATTTCCTGAAACAGATCAACCAGATCAAAAAAATGGGGAACATGAAGGACCTTGTTGGAATGATACCGGGCGTTGGAAAAATGATGAAAGATGTTGATATTGATGATGATGCCTTTAAGGATATTGAATCGATGATCTATTCTATGACTCCTGCAGAACGCAGTAAACCTGCTATTATCAATGCCAGCCGGAAAAAACGTATTGCCAAAGGATCGGGAACATCAGTTCAGGAAGTTAACCAACTGCTGAAACAATTTACCCAAATGAGTAAGATGATGAAAATGATGCAGGGAGGCGGACAAAAAAAGATGATGCAGATGCTGAATAATATGAAATAAACCTTTTCCTAATACCAACAATACCATGATAATCTTAGACGGAAAGAAAACATCCAATGATCTTAAAGAAGAAATTGCAGCCGAAGTTGTAAAACGAAAAGCTGAAGGTAAAAAAACACCCCACCTGGCAGCCATTCTTGTAGGTACCGATGGAGCCAGTATGACTTATGTGAATAGTAAAGTAAAAGCATGCGAAAAGGTTGGATTTAACTCCACATTGATCGATCTTCCCGAAGAGACTACCGAAGAACAATTATTACACGAGATCGCTGAGTTGAATAACGACAAAGATATCGATGGTTTTATCGTACAATTACCTCTTCCCAATCATATTGATGAACAAAAAGTATTGATGGCGATTGATCCTGATAAAGATGTTGACGGATTTCATCCGGTAAACGTTGGAAAAATGACCCTGGATCTGCCTACTTTTTTACCTGCCACACCCTTTGGAATTCTGGAATTGCTAAAGAGATACAAAGTGGAAACCTCAGGTAAAAATGTTGTTGTAATCGGCAGAAGTCATATTGTTGGAAGGCCTATGAGCATTCTGATGAGCCAGAAAAGAGAAGCAGGAGATGCTACCGTTACCCTGACACACAGTAGAACAAAGAATCTTTCTGAGATCACTCAAAAAGCCGATATTATTGTTGCTGCGTTGGGAAAAGCTGAGTTTCTTACCGGTGATATGGTTAAGGAAGGAGTTACCGTAATTGATGTGGGAATTACCCGCGTTAAAGACGAAACTAAAAAGAGAGGTTATCGCCTGGCAGGTGATGTTGATTTTGACAGCGTTGCCCCAAAATCGGAATTTATTACCCCGGTTCCCGGCGGTGTTGGACCTATGACCATTGCCATGCTTTTAAAAAATACGCTGTTGGCCTGTGAAAAAGTCGATTAATTCGTGGTAAATAAGAATTATTAGATTAAAAAACGATACTGACCTGCTAATTCTATCGAGATTTCACGAAGCAAAGATTGAAATGAGGTGGGTTTGAAAGGTATTAATTGGCCACTTAAAAAAATTACCATAAATCATTCTCCTTTTTATCTATTGCACCTAAAATTTGAATTTTAAGCTTTACCTACTCTTCTCTGTTTACCAGATCAACTGAAAAAGCCGGTAAACAAACCGAAATATATTCACAAGACTGATTAAATGGATTAGAATACTGAATCCGTGCTCCCTTATCAATCTTGATCGATTCTCCTGCATTTAGTATAATAATTTCACCATCAATCACAATCTGTTTTTTACCACTGATCACATAAGTATATTCGTCAAAATCAGGTGTTTGAAAAGGTTCACTCCACCCCGGTGGAGCTATCATGTGAGCCAAACTCAAGGCATCGGTTGTTGAATTTCCAAAATGTTCCTCAATGAGTTTCCCATCATCAGTAGGAACAACAAGAGGAGCAGTTTGTTTATAAAATTTCTTCATCTTTTAAAGAGCATCCTCTAATTATTGAACCAGATATCAATATATTTAATCTTGGCCTGATCGGGAACCTGATCTTTACTGATCATGTTCATATCCAACTCTTTCAACCCGAGATCTTTCTTATTTAGTGCAATGGTTGCATTCAATTCATCTATATAGACCAAAGCTGAAGTAAAGGTGGGGTCGATTTTTTTAATGGTATAATTGGTATTTACATCCTTAAATACTGAATTTGTAGAAACACCTTTTTCTGTTTTGTATTTTGAAGAAAAGATCTGAATCCGCTCAATAAATTGCAGTGAATCTTTTGGGATCAACGGATAAACAGTAAGGAGATGTTCACCTCCTTTTTTAAAAATGGCATATTCGTTAACATAATTCTTTCCTTCCGGAATCTTTACGATCGAATCTTCCTCAAAAAGCTTAAAAAGTTGCTCTTCGGTAGTATTCTTGGTTATTCCTCCAACATCATTTTTCTTAATGATCGCTGTATCATTTTGCTTGCACTGGATGAGCAAGAGGGGGACAAATAATAATAACAGTTTTTTCATTTTTATCTGAGTTTTCTAAAATTTAAATTATTTAAACATTTTATTAAGCACACCGAATACGCCTCTTACAAATGTAGCGCTGGTAACGGTTTTTATGAGTTGTTTTTTTAAATAATCGTCAGGATTTTTAGCCGATGATCTTTTATTTGATGATTTGCTACTAGTGACTTTTTTTTTCGAATGTTCTTTAGTTACGGCTATTTTTTTATTTAAAAGTTCATAGGCGCTTTCCCTGTCGATCTCTTCATTATACTTTTCTGCGATCTCAGACCTTTGAATTACTTCTTTGATCTCTGCATCAGTAAGAATATCCATTCTGCTCATGGGGGCACGCAACATGGTTCTGGCCAAAGGTGTTGGAATTCCTTTTTCATTTAAAGCTGAAATAAATGCCTCTCCTATTCCCAGTTGTGTCAGATCCTTTGCTGTATCATAATAATCGGTTATCGGATAATTCTCTGCCACCAGTTTGATAGCTTTTCTGTCCTTTGCCGTAAAAGCCCTCAATGCATGCTGAACTTTTAATCCTAACTGAGAAAGCACATCGGCAGGAATATCATTTGGATTCTGGGTTACAAAATATACTCCGATCCCTTTAGAACGGATCAGTTTAATGGTACTTTCCAGCTGATCGAGTAAAGTTTTTGAAGCATTTTCAAATACAAGGTGTGCTTCATCAATAAACAGAACGAGCTCCGGACGATCGCTATCGCCAATCTCAGGGAAAGTCTGATAGATCTCCGCAAGCAACTGCAGCATAAAAGTAGAAAAGAGCTTGGGACGATCCTGAATATCGGTCAGGCGTAAAATAGAGATCATACCTCTGCCGTTCTCGTCTACACGAACCAGATCCTGAACTTCAAAGGATTTTTCACCAAAGAAAAGATCACCTCCCTGCTGTTCAAGTTCTACTACTCTGCGCAGAATGGCTCCTGTTGAAGAGGTAGAAATTCTTCCGTAAGCATCCTCAAATTCTTGTTTTCCTTCCCGTGTTGCATACTGAAGGATCTTTTTAAAATCTTTTAAATCAAGTAACGGAAGGTCATTATTATCACAATACTGAAACAATACAGATACAATTCCGCTTTGAACCTCAGAAAGATCGAGAATTCTCGACAAGAGCACCGGGCCAAACTCAGATACAGTGGCTCTTAGCCGCGTACCATTCTGTTTGGAAATGGTTAGGATCTCTACCGGAAATCCTTTAGGTTCATAGGGCAAACCTATTTTCTGGTGTCGTTTGGTAATATGATCATTTTCCTCCCCCGGTTTTGCCAACCCGCTCAAATCACCTTTTACATCCATTAAAAGTACCGGGATTCCGTTATCGGAGAGATTTTCTGCAAAGATCTGAAGAGTTTTGGATTTACCTGTTCCGGTAGCCCCGGCAATCAGGCCATGACGGTTAATTGTCTTTAAAGGGATCTTTACATAAGAGTTGGTCAGGGTCTCTTCTTCTAGCATGGCAGCTCCCATCACAATGGCATCTTTCTTGGTATGATACCCGTTTTCTATAATTTCTATAAAATCTTGTTTGGCAGGCATTGATTAATTTTTGCATAAAAATACTTTAAAAGTTCGAAAGTTGAAAATTATTAAGGGTTTTAAATATCTTTGCAAAATAAAAATTAAGTTTGGATACAGAAAAACAGCCATTATTAGAACAGGGAAAAGTTCTTCCGCTTATGGAAGAATTCTATACCATTCAGGGAGAAGGATTCCACACCGGAAAGGCCGCATATTTTATCAGAATTGGTGGCTGTGATGTAGGTTGCCACTGGTGTGATGTTAAAGAAAGCTGGAATCCCGATCTGCACCCGACCACCTCAACCGATCAGGTAGTTAATAACGCTAAAAAATATGCTAAAACTGTTGTGGTAACCGGTGGAGAGCCCCTTACCTGGAATATGGACTATCTTACAAAGAGACTTCATGAAGAACAACTAAAGATTCATATTGAAACCTCGGGATCCTATGATATTTCCGGAGAATGGGACTGGATTTGTCTGTCGCCGAAAAGAACCAAATTACCCAAAAAGAAAATTTATTCTCTGGCCGACGAATTAAAAATCATCATCAATACCAAACAGGATCTTAACTTTGCCGAAGAACAGGCAAAAAAAGTAACTGATTCCTGTGAATTATTTTTGCAACCCGAATGGAGTAAGAGAGAAAAAATGATTCCTGTTATCATTGATTATGTATTAAAGAATCCAAAGTGGAAGATCTCTTTACAAACCCATAAATATCTTCATATTCCTTAAAGTTTATATAGCTATAACAACCTATATTTAATTAATAATCTTACATATACATTTATTATCAATTCGAGCACAGTCGGGAACATAGTACATCACTAAAAGATCTCTGAACACATGTCTGTCACCGGGCTGGATCAACCAAAGCATTCATTATAAGACGCATCATTCAATGATGCAACACAGCACTTACTTCTATAGATTTATATTTTTTCAGCAACCAGTTCCATTGCCTTTTCAAAGGTTTCATCAGCACTCAGATCACTGTTATCCAGTAAAACTGCATCTTCAGCCATGATAAGGGGGGAATCTTTCCTGTTGGTATCTATACGATCTCTTTCGGTTACATTTTTTATAACTTCTTCCAGATTAACACTTTCTCCTTTACCGATCATTTCTTTGTATCTCCTCTGAGCCCTTTTTTCAGCAGAGGCTGTCATAAAGATCTTTAATTCAGCATCCGGAAAGACCACTGTTCCGATGTCTCTTCCATCCATCACCACACCCTTATCTTTACCAATTTTTTGCTGTTGCTCCACCAGTTTCCTCCTGACCTCAGAGACTTCAGCGATCCTGCTTACCAAATTAGAAATCTCAAGATTCCGGATGTTTTCTTCTACATTCTTACCATTGAGATATATCTCTGCATGGCCCAGATCTTTATTAAAGATAAATTTCAGATCGATCTGATTAAGCTTTGAAATAAGCTCCTCTTTCTTAAAGAAATCCTTTGAAATTATATGATTTTTTACCGCAAAGTAAGTAACTGCACGATACATAGCACCGGTATCCACATACACATATCCCAGCGACTCTGCCAGTTTTTTGGCGATGGTACTTTTTCCTGTTGATGAATAGCCGTCAATGGCAATATTTATTTTTTTCTTCATATTAAAAACCTCTTCTGTTCAAATCGAAAATTAATGTAAATGTACTGGTGTTGCTAACCGGATGGTATTTGGTAAAAGCATAATCAAATCTTATCCTTCCCATTTCAATTCCGAAACCGGCACTGATTCCTGCAAAGGTTCTGCTTTGAGTCAGCTTCAGTTCGGCTGCCCGCCTGAAATTATACCCCATTCGAATATTAAAATTCTTTCCGGGGAAAAATTCTGCTCCTATCACCACATGTCTGATCGCATTATCAAAAAAGTTGATATTCTCTTCCTCTGTATTTCCATCAAGATCAGTCTTTCCATTTGAAGGATTGGGTACTGCGAGATTCCATTTTTGCAAGTTACTTAATGTGAAATACCAGGTAATTGGCACATCTCCAACACTGTACGAAGCTCCTGCAGCCACTTCAAAAGGAAGATCCTCTCTTTCATCGGTATAAGGGGCCACCTGATAACCTAAATTTCTCACCACTGCTGTAAAGGTATAGGGCCTGTCTTCTGAAAAATAATATACTCCCATATCTAAAGCTGCTCCAAAAGAAGTATAGTTTTCTATCTTTGAACTGATCAGCTTTCCATTTACCCCAACATAAAGGTCGATGCGGGGAATCTGATATGCATATCCTACTGAAAAAGCCAGATCTCTTGAAGAAAAATCACCTGTCTCAACACCATTTTCATCTGCACCGATAAAATCTCCGTAATCGATATACTGAATACCAGCCTGCAAAGTCCCAAAATGTCTGTTGATCATATGAGCAAAAGTTGCTGAACCTACATTTACATCGGTCAGATAATTTATATAACCTACTGAAGCCTTATTATCGATCGACTCATCAATTATACCCGGATTCCACAAAGCCTGATTCACATCATTTCTAAGCGTATAGATCTCTCCTCCTAAAGCGGCCTGCCTTGCGGAGGGAGGAATATTTAAGAAATTATAGATCCGCTCTCCCCCTACCTGGGCATTTGCAAAAGAAAAGAATAAGATCAGGATGTATAAAAGGAATCTTTTCATTTCTTCACAAAGAAAAAATAAAAAAATTGGATAACCTAAATTTCAATGGAAATAGTAAGTAGTGATGTAAAATGTGAAGGGTGAGGCGCCTGCCGGCCGTAAGCGGGTGATACTGTGAGGCAGTGAAGTAGTGAAACGGTGATTCAGTGATACGGTGAGGTGTCTGCCGGCCGTAGACGGGTGATACTGTGAGGCAGTGAAGTAGTGAAACGGTGATTCAGTGATACGGTGAGGTGCCTGCCGGCCGTAGGCGGGAAAGAAACTTTAAAAATCGGCTTTGACCTTTTCGGTCATCTTCTTTTCAAAAATCTTTGGGAAGAAAAATGAAACCAACCGGGAGATCTTTGAAATCTGTGAAATATATACGATACTTCTTTTCTTTTTTACTGCTTTTAATATTTCCCCAACCACATAATCCGGGGTCATCAATTTACCGGGAGTTCCTTTCTTTTTCCCGAAAGGTTTTCCATCTTTATTAAATGTGCGTTGTTCAATATTGGTCTTAACAAATGACGGACAAGCCAGAAGCACATCAATATCTTCTTCTTCGCTTCTAAGTGAATTTAAAAAACCGTGCAAAGCATGTTTACTCGCCGAATAGGCCGTCCTTCCGTAAAGCGGCGAGAATCCGGCCACACTTGACAACGCAATGATCTGTCCTTTTGATTTTTGAAGTAAAGGTAAAGCATATCTGGTGCAATAAACTGTTCCATAGAAATTTACATCCATTACCTTTTTAAATATTTCAGGTGCTGTATCTTTAAATAAACTTATCTGACTGATTCCGGCGTTGTTGATCAGAACATCGATTCTTTTAAACTTATTTTCAATGACTTTAAAAGCTTGTTTAACTTTTTCTTCATCTGTAATATCAAGGCTAAGGCTTAAAGAATCACCTTTTTTAATTTTAATTTCTTTTACTAACAATAACATCGGGGTTTCCTGCATATCAAGTAAAACTAGCCTGGCGCCCCGGGAAGCATAATATCTGACAAAAGCAGCACCTATTCCACTTGCTGCTCCTGTAATCACAATAACCTTATCCTTATATTCAGCTATATTCATTTTATTACCTTTTGAATCGAACTCT
The DNA here is from genome assembly GCA_024762795.1 of Flavobacteriaceae bacterium. Classification (GTDB taxonomy): domain Bacteria; phylum Bacteroidota; class Bacteroidia; order Flavobacteriales; family Flavobacteriaceae; genus Namhaeicola. The sequence goes on from JANTGS010000079.1 coordinate 10,097, forward strand.
CAATCGTTTTTATTTTTCCCTGATAGTAAATTATTCTTTAGATAGTATTCAAAAACCTGACGGGTGGTATAGGTTGGGTTATATTTAAATTCCGATTTTAATTTCCCATTTGACAATACAGGTCTGTACAATAAGAACCTAACTTGTTCCGGACCATATTGGGTCAGATTTAGTTTTTTCATAAAAGCCAAAACTTTTTTCAAGAACCCCTCAGGAATTCCCAAAAAGGGTTTTTTAAGGATCCTTGCTATTTCCGGTAAGGTTATATAACCATCTCCAGCCAGATTGTAAATGCCCGATTTTTCTTCGAAGATCCCCTTGTAAATGATATTCACTACATCTTCATCCCAGATAAAAACAAAGGGTGTACTTGCATTTTTAATGCCGGCTACAAATGATTTTTCAAAAATATCGGTAATCTGATTAGAAACTCCTTTTCCCAGGATGGTTCCCGGTCGCAGGATCAATTGTCTGGGTACTTCATGCTTTTCCCTAAAATTGCCAAGCATCTCCTCGATCAGTCGTTTATGACGTGAATAGGCAAATTCATCATTCCCCCGCAATGCATCAGTTTCCTTTAACCATTCCGGATTATCTTTATAATACCCGTAAGAAGCTCCGCTTGTAGTAATTACAAACTGATCTACTTTATTATTTACAGCACTTTTATACAATTTTTCAGTTCCCAGCACATCTATTTTATACATCTCCTCCGTTGACATTCCCTTGGGTGGCCTGACAATAGATGCCAAATGAACAATAGTATTGATCTTATATTTTTTAATTAACTCTTCAGGAATATCAGAAAGAATATCGCACTGAACAAAATGGAAATTCTCTTTGGCATAATCACTGGAATTCTTAATATCGATACCTACAACGGTTTCAATCTGTTCCGGAAAATCCATAAATTTCTTAATCACTTTTTTACCGATATATCCTTCGGCACCGGTAACTAAAATTCTTTTTTTATCTTTCATAACACTTCTTTTTTTATGGCTTTATATTGAACTATTTTCTTTCCCGACCAGTAGGTTCCCAGTGTTAATCCGGCAATGATATGCCATATACCCCACCAGGCTGTAATCAGGGCCATTCCTCCAAGTCCGTGAAAGAAATCGAAAATCAGGATCAATCCCAGCGCCGAATTCTGTATACCAACTTCCATAGTAATCGCTCTTCGGTCTCTTTCAGGCAATTTCCCAAATTTTGCCGAAAAATATCCAAGCGATAATGCTACAAGATTATGAACAGCCACGATATACATCACATATTTAATATAAATCATAAAATTATCTACATTCTTATAAAATGCTGCAATCACAAAACCAATAAAGAAAATTATTGAGAAATATTTAAAAGGTATTTTCAGTTTT
>JANTGS010000080.1 GCA_024762795.1 Flavobacteriaceae bacterium
TATTTTCGAGAAATTAATTAATCCAAAATTACATTATGAGAAAATATTTATTAACATTATTCATCTTATTTTCAGGTGTTTATATGTTTTCGCAAACAACTGTTTCCGGTGTGGTAGTTGATTCAAATACTCGGGAGCCATTACCGGGAGTTAATGTTAAAGTGACCGGTAAAAATACAGGAGCTTCAACCGATTTTGATGGTAAATTTTCCTTTACCGTTAGTGAAGAGCCTCCATTTACCCTGGAATTCACTTTTGTAGGATATGCACGCCAGACTCAAGAAATTACAAGTAACAACCAAGAGGTTTCTATTGCCTTGGTTGAAAGTCAGACCTCACTTGATGAAGTTGTAGTTTCAGCTTCCAGAACACCGGAAAGTGTAAGAGAATCGCCGGTAACCATCGAAAGAATGGATGTAAGAGGTATAAAAAGTAGCACAACGGCAAGTTTTTACAACAGTCTTGATAATTTAAAAGGGGTAGATGTAAATACAAACAGTTTAACCTTTAACTCGGTAAATACAAGGGGTTTTGCAACTTTTTCAAATGCACGATTTGTACAGCTGATCGATGGAATGGATAATTCTTCACCTGCCCTTAACTTTGTGTTGGGAAATCTTGTTGGTATAAATGAATTGGATGTTAAAAGTGTGGAAATAATCCCGGGAGCCTCATCGGCTCTTTATGGTGCCAATGCTTTTAATGGAATTTTGTTTATGACGAGTAAAAGTCCTTTTGAATATCAGGGGGTAAGTGCCTATGCTAAAACAGGACTTACAATTCAGGAAGCTGCAGGTGACAATATGTATTATGATTTTGGTGTTCGTGTGGCCCATGCTTTTAGCGATAAATTTGCTGCAAAAGCTTCATTTTCTTATTTGCAGGGTACAGATTGGTACGCAACAGATGACCGTGAATATCAATTTACTGCCATAGGAAAACCGGATAAGATCTTACCTTATCGTGAAGGGGGTTACGATCATAACGGGATCAATATATATGGTGATGAGGTGGCAACAGATATAAATGGTGTTGCAAAAAGTTTAGAAGAATTAGGCTTGTTACCTGAAGGCTTAAGTGCTCTGGTACCCCATGATGTTGTTGGACGAACAGGTTATTTTGAACAATATCTTACAGATTATCAGGCAAAAAGCGCTAAATTAGATGCTTCTTTAAATTATCGGCCTACAGGAGGTGATCTTGAAATTCTATATAATTTCCGAGCAGGATATGGATCTACTATTTATCAGGGAACCAATAGATATCAGTTGAAAAACTTTATAATGACACAGAATAAGCTGGAAGTAAGAAATAAAGATTTCTTTGCGAGAGCTTATTTAACTACAGAAGATGCTGGAGATTCCTACGATATGGTATTTACAGGTGTTAATATGAATTTAATCGATGCAGAAGAATGGTTTGGTACTTATGTTGGTGCTTATGTTCAAGGAATTCTTGGAGGAGCTACTTCAGATCAGGCCCATCAAGGAGCAAGGGCTTATGCCGATAATACAGTTACGGTTAAACCGGGAACACCCGAGTTTCAGAAACGATTTGATCAGGTAACCTCAAATCCCGATCTCACTCAAGGATCTAAATTTGTTGATAATACAAAAATGTTTGTTGCTGAAGGGAATTATAATTTCGCAAATATGCTGGATAATGTAGTAGATCTTTTAGTTGGTGGTTCGTACCGTAGATATTCGTTGAATTCGGCAGGAACAATTTTTACCGATTATGATGGTCCGATAAATTATAACGAATATGGTGTTTATGCTCAGGCAAGTAAAAAATTTATGGAAGAAGAAAGATTAAAGCTTACTGCTTCTATTCGTTATGATAAAAACGAATTTTTCAATGGCAATTTTTCTCCAAGACTTTCTTTGGTTTATTCTGCCGGAGAAACTAAAAATCATAATTTCAGAGCTTCTTACCAAACAGGATTTAGAAACCCTACTACTCAAGATCTCTTTATAGGGCTCAATGCCGGTAGAGCGATTTTGGTTGGAGCATCACCTGACAATTTAAACAGAAAACTACCGGGAACCGATCTGACAGGACAAAAAGTTTATAATGATTCATATTCAGTATCTTCAGTAATTAAATTCTCGCAAACACATAATCCTGAAGATCTCGAACCTGTTGTAACTAATTTGATTAAACCCGAAAGAGTTCAGGCTTTTGATCTGGGATATCGTGGATTTATCAGTAGAGTAATAATTGATGTGAATGCCTATTACAATAAGTATAAAGATTTTAATAGTAATACAGTAGTAATTACTCCTAATGATGGAACAACGGCAGATATGTCAGGAGTTTTAGATGTAGTTTCCGGAAATACGCAACTCTTCCAAACTTACACCAATTCTAAAGCAGATATATCTTCTTACGGAATTAATATCGGGTTAAATACCAAAGTCTTTGAAAAATTTGATTTCGGATTGATCTACCAGTGGGCCAATTTTGATTTTGATCAGGCTTCTGATCCGGATTTCCAGGCCGGATTCAACACACCGGAGCATCAAGTAAAAGCATCTTTCGGCAGCACTAATTTATTTGAAAATTTTGGATTTAATGTAAATTTAAGATGGCGTGACAGTTTCTTCTATGAAGCAACCATTGCAACTGAAATTATGCCGGCAACCACTGTTTTTGATGCTCAGGTTAATTATGCTCTCCCAAAATTAAATTCGATATTTAAGGTTGGCGGAACTAATATTGGAGGTACAGAATACCGGGCTGCATCGGGTGTTGGGCCTGTAGGATCCATGTTCTATATCTCATGGGTATTCAATCAATAATAGAAAATTAAACTTTAAAAATATACATTATGAAATTTAAATATATATGGATCTTAATTGTCTTTCTAAGCTTTGCAGCTTGTAATGATCATGATTATACTATTCCGGATACCTCTGTTGATCTCGAACCCGGCACTGCTGATTTTTCAACGTATGTTTCCATTGGGAATTCGTTAACATCAGGATATACGGACGGGGCTTTGTTTATTGCCGGACAACAAAATTCTTTTCCGAATATACTGTCTCAAAAGTTTTCTCTTGTAGGAGGAAGTGATTTTACACAACCAATGACCGATGATAATATTGGCGGATTGTTACTGGGAGGTAATGTTATTGCCAGTCCGAGATTGTATTTTGACGGATCGGGACCGGCTGTTTTACCGGGAACCCCTACAACTGAAGTTTCTAATATTCAACCGGGTCCCTATAACAATATGGGAGTACCGGGAGCAAGGGTTACCCATTTACTGGCAAATGGTTATGGAAATATTGCAGGGATAGCTCAGGGATTGGCCAATCCGTATTTTGTTAGAATGGCTTCAAGTCCTAATGCTAGTGTACTTGAAGATGCCATGGCTATGAATCCCACTTTCTTTACACTGTGGATTGGTAATAATGATGTTTTGGGTTATGCTGCCTCCGGGGGTGACGGTTCAAGTGATATAACCGATGTGGGAGTTTTTCAGTTCGCCTACAGTAAACTGGTAACAACACTGACCTCAGGCGGGGCAAAAGGAGTGATCTTAAATCTTCCGGACGTAACAGCCACACCTTATTTTACAACAGTACCTTACAATCCGCTGGATCCTTCAAACCCTGATTTCGGCCCGATGATTCCGCTTTTAAATGCAACTTTTGCACCTTTAAATCAGGCTTTTACATTCTTAGGAGTTCAAGAAAGATCAATTGTTTTTTCTGAAACAGAGCCCAGTCCGATCATTATTCATGATGAATCCATTGCTGATATTTCAGCTCAGTTGTTTATGGTGCTACAAGGTGCAGGCCTTGATCCATCAACGGCCCGTTTGTTATCATTTCAGTACGGACAATGCAGGCCTGCCAATAAAAACGACCTGATTACTCTTAGAAGTGCCACTGCAATAGCTACTCTCAATATGGATAATTTTCAAAAATTGGTTTCTATGGGAGTACCTCAGGATAAAGCGGGTCAGTTATCTATAAACGGTGTTACTTTTCCTATGGAAGATAAATGGGTCTTGTTACCCTCTGAACAGAATGAGGTTGAACAAGCCCTGAATAGCTATAATTCTATTATCAAAAATGAAGCACAAAAAGCCGGACTTGCCTTTGTAGATGCCAATGCATTTATGGAGCAGTTGAGTACGCAGGGTCTTCTGAGTGATGGTTTTGAGCTGAATTCCAGTCTTGTAAAGGGAGGTGTTTTTGCACTGGATGGTGTTCATCTTACCGCAAGAGGTTATGCTTTGATTTCTAAATATATCCTTGAGGCCGTTGATCAGACCTACGGATCTAATTTTAAAGAGGCAGGCGAATTACCAAATATTGGAGATTATCCGGCATTTTACCCAACAACACTGAAGTAGAAGTTGAATAACTCTATAAAGCTGTTTAAAAATTAGAATACTTTTTGATATGCTGTCAATGAAGTAATCCACTAAAATTTTTAAACAGTTTTTTTATTTATGTTATTGAATTAGTACGCTGAAATTAAGAATTTTACAGATTATTAAAAAAGCAAAAAAATATTTTCAATATTCTATTAAAAATATATCTTTGCAAGACAGAAAATTATACAGACTATTTTACTTAGTTTAGTGTAAATAAGCTTAAAAGAATAATTAATACAAAATAAGAATGGCAAAGAATAAAGGTAAGATTGCTCAGATTATAGGTCCGGTTATCGATGTTTCTTTTAAAACAGAAGCTGAATTACCAAAGATTTATGATTCTCTGGAAATAACCAGAAATGATGGTTCAGTATTGGTACTGGAGGTTCAACAGCATATTGGTGAAGATATTGTACGTTGTGTGGCAATGGATTCTACTGATGGTCTGGCGAGAGGACATGAAGTTGTTGCAACAGGAAATCCAATCAAAGTACCTGTGGGCGGAGAAATATTCGGGCGTTTGTTCAATGTTACCGGAGATCCGATCGACGGATTAAAAGTATTGCCTAAAGATGGTGACAACGGATTACCAATTCACCGTCCTGCTCCTAAATTTGAGGATCTTTCTCCATCAACCGAAGTTTTGTTTACCGGAATTAAAGTAGTAGATCTGTTAGAGCCTTATGCAAAAGGAGGAAAGATCGGATTGTTTGGTGGTGCCGGAGTAGGAAAAACCGTATTGATCCAGGAACTGATCAATAACATTGCCAAAGGTCATGGTGGTTTATCAGTATTTGCCGGAGTGGGGGAAAGAACCCGTGAAGGAAATGACCTGCTTCGTGAGATGATCGAATCAGGAATTATCAAATACGGTGAGGAATTTGAAAAATCAATGGAAGAAGGCGGATGGGATCTTGAAAAAGTAGATATGAAGCTTTTAAAAGATTCTAAGTTATCATTCGTTTTCGGTCAAATGAACGAACCCCCGGGAGCACGTGCCCGTGTTGCCTTATCAGGTTTAACCATCGCAGAATATTTTAGAGATGGTGCCGGTGACGGACAAGGAAAAGATATTCTTTTCTTTATCGATAATATTTTCCGTTTTACACAGGCCGGTTCTGAAGTATCAGCGCTTCTTGGACGTATGCCTTCGGCAGTAGGTTATCAGCCAACACTTGCCACTGAAATGGGTGCCATGCAGGAAAGAATTACTTCAACAAAGAATGGTTCCATTACCTCAGTACAGGCAGTTTATGTGCCTGCAGATGACCTGACAGACCCTGCGCCTGCTACAACCTTTGCACACCTTGATGCAACTACAGTGCTTTCACGTAAGATTGCCGAACTGGGTATTTATCCTGCCGTGGATCCACTGGATTCAACTTCAAGGATTCTGAGTAAGGAAGTATTGGGTGATGAGCATTACAATACTGCACAAAGAGTTAAAGAAACACTCCAGAAATATAAAGAATTACAGGATATCATTGCAATCCTGGGGATGGAAGAATTAAGTGAAGAAGATAAACTGGTGGTACACAGAGCACGTAGAGTTCAGAGATTCTTATCTCAGCCTTTCCACGTGGCAGAGCAGTTTACCGGAATTCCCGGTGTACTGGTTGATATCAAAGATACCATCAAAGGTTTTAACATGATCCTCGATGGAGAACTTGATAAATATCCTGAAGCTGCGTTTAACCTGAGAGGTTCTATTGAGGATGCCATTGAAGCAGGAGAGAAAATGCTTGCTGAGGAACAATAAGATTTTGAGAACTTTTTTATAGATCCTTATCATTTTAAAATATACGGTATATGTTTTTAGAAATTGTAACTCCTGAAGCCAGTATTTTTCAGGGAGAAGTAGAATCGGTGATCGTTCCCGGTACAGAGGGAGAATTTCAAATGCTGGAAAATCACGCAGCAATTGTTTCTCTTTTGCAGGAAGGTACTGTTAAGATTAGAGGTGATTTTAATATTGCTGAAGCTTATTCAGATCTGTTTACCGATGGTGATAATGGTACAAAACTTTTGGCCATTCAGAGTGGAACCGTAGAATTAAAAGATAACAAAATGATCATTTTGGTAGATTAGCCTGATTATTTTAAAATATAGAAGAACCTCGCTTTTGGCGGGGTTTTTTGTTTGAAAAGATTATTCTTCAATGATAATATGATCATAAAAATCTTCCCAGGCCCACAAAAGGGCAAAAAAGTCGGTGGGGGATTCCAGTTGCTTCCCTTTATCAGGGCCGCTAACAGCTTTTCCGAAAAGATTCCACAGATTACCCAGGTCATCTTTCATAACAACAGGAAATTGATTCTGTACAGCTGTAAAATCCGCTTTGATATTGTTGATATAAGAGGTGATAAAATGCTCATCACTATTTCCAATGATCAGTAGCTCTTTATTCTGAATAAACTTCTTTTTTAATACAGTAGCTTTTGAAAAGCTTTGAAAACGGTAAATGGAGATATTTACATCACTCTTAGGATTCAGATTTTTATTCAAAAAGCCATAGAACAGCTCACTTTTTTCAGGGACTTCCTTTTTGTCGGGTTCCGGTTTGTTATCAATACTTTCTCTTGTAAACACAAGAGCCTCGGGGAAATAGGTCTTAACCATTTTCCAGGGAAGCTCTACATGGTGAAATGTTGCAGGTTTTTTTCCGGAATAAACTCCTTTTATCGATTGCAGGAGCATTTGCGACCAGTAAGAATCGGTCTTTTCATCATATAACACCTGGTTTTCCTGATACAGATAGCCTGAGGCTTTGAGGATCAATTTTTTGTTGGAAAAATTCCTGTCAAAAGCAATACCGCTTTTTGTAATAGGACAAAAAGATAAAGTATATTCCATATTGCCAATACGGTCATTTACAGCTTCATATTTGCTTACAAATTCGTAGGGGTAGGCACGGATCTCATCATTAAAGCTTATCAAAGCTATTCTTGAATCCTCCAAAATAAAATTGATATTCTTAGTTTTTATCATATCTGGATCAAGTACCAGTGGAAAAGGATTGAAAGAGCCTCTGATCTTTTCTTTTGGGACGGACCAACCGTATTCTTCCTGATTATTTCCGGTATTCTGTAAGGGATCATTATCAGAACAGGAAATTAAAAATAGAACAGAAAAGAAAATGTACAGAATATTTTTCATCCGTGAGTTTTACTCTTCTGTCGATAAAAAATAGAAATACTTACAAAAAAAGCTGTCAGAAAAACTACTGACAGCTTAATAATAAAGTATATAAAAAAGTTTTATTAGAATTTACCGGTCAGCCATTTGTAAATATCATTTCCGTTGGCAAATAATAGTAGTGCCATCAGAATTACAAATCCTGTTATCTGTGCGTATTCTAAAAATTTATCACTGGGTTTGTTGCCTGTGATCATTTCGTATAAGGTAAATACCACATGTCCGCCATCCAGAGCCGGTATGGGTAAAAGGTTCATAAAGGCCAGCATAATAGATAAAAAGGCTGTAATATGCCAGAAAGCCTCCCAGTTCCAGCTTGCCGGGAAAATATTTCCGATGGTGATAAAACCACCCAGGCTGTTAGCTCCTTTTTTGGTAAATACATATTTAAATTGTGAGATATAATCCTTTAGTGTCCAGTAACCCTCGCTGATCCCTTTGGGAATACTTTCTATAAAGTTGTAGTCCTTATGATCAATTTTAAGCACATCGCTGGTAAAGCCTTGTGGATAAACGCCAATTTTACCATCTTCACCGGGGGTAACAACAATATTCATATCATTTCCATCACGGGCAATTTTGATCTGAATATCCTTTCCTTTTTCATTGTTTCTAATATGGTTGGTAAATTCGTTCCAGTAAGTGATTTTATCTCCGTTTACTCCCATAATCTTATCTCCTTTTTGTAATCCTGCTTTTGCAGCTGGAGATTCCGGCAGAATACTATCTAGAATTGCATAGATCCTTGGGGTAAAAGGCTCCATGGTACCCGATTGCCACATGTTCAATCCGATTTCTTCCGGCAGACTAATATTTTGTTGGGTACCGTCTTCATGTTCTACATCGATACTTGAAATATCTCTTAGGAACAGGTGTTTATTTACATTTAAAACATCGAAAGGTACTTCATTGTTTATTTTCAGGATCTTATCACCATCTTTAAAACCCAGATCCTTAAATATATCTGCAACATTAAAACCTTTTTTAACATTTTCAGGGGCCACATAATCCTTTCCCCAGACATTCAGGATCATGATATAAATAAAAATTCCCAGTAAAAAGTTAACGGTAACTCCTCCCAGCATGATGATCAGTCTTTGCCAGGCCGGTTTTGATCTGAATTCCCAGGGTTGCGGAGGCTTTTCCATCTGCTCCTTATCCATACTTTCATCAATCATTCCGGCAATCTTCACATAACCCCCCAAAGGGATCCATCCAATACCATAAACGGTTTCACCAATCTTTTTCTTGAACAGGGAGAATTTATAATCGAAGAATAAATAAAATTTCTCTACTCTTGTTTTAAATATTTTTGCGGGGATAAAATGTCCCAGTTCGTGCAAAATAACTATAAAAGACAAGCTTAGTAGAAATTGTGCAATTTTTATATATGTTTCCATTTATTTTTTCAAAAAATTAAAAATCGGACAAATGTAAGCTTTTATAGTGAATTTCAAATAATGCTGTTTTTGAAATCTTTGTTAAAAAGCAAAAGGTTAATTAAAGTCTGTCCATATTACGTGAGCTTAGGCCAGAATATTCGAGATTGAGGCAATAACGAAGAAAATCGGGCATTGTAGACAAGCATTATTTATTTTTTAATGATGGTTTTAAAGAAAGTACCCAGTGAAGTTTCAACTTTGATCATGTGCACTCCCACAGGCATTTTATAAATACCAATTTTTGAAGGCGGATAATCTATTTGAAATTCTTTTTTCCCAACCAGATCGTAGAACGTTACCTTATTGATGGTGGCATTACTTGTATTTTTGATATTCAGTACATTTTTTGCCGGATTTGGATAAAGTGCGATCTCATTTTTCAAAGTAACTGTGTCAACACCCAATACCGCTTCATTATTTCTGCTAATGATCTGATGTTCAGGATCTATCTCAATAGAAGAAATATCATAAGGAATATTGGTATTAAAGGTTTGCCCGTTTTCAGATACTTCCAGTCTCACGATGTCACTTTCCCCGTTAACTCCTTTTACCAATACAGGTAACGGCATTTCAAAAAATGAAACTGAAGAATGAGATTGTGTTTGATTTACTGTAAAAGTAACAATGTGATTGGTTGTATTTTGATACCAGCCCACTTCATAGCTCGGATATCCCTCACCGTAAAACCAATCGTTAAAGAATTCGGTAAGATCCAGGCCGCTAACGGCTTCAAGATGTCTTTGCAGATCGGCAGTTCTGGCGTATGCATAGGCCAGTTTCGGATCGGCAAGATAATTTTTTAAAGAAGTGAAAAAATCATCATCTCCAAGTTTATAGCGTAACATATGCAGAATCATAGCTCCCTTGCTGTATGATAATCTTGAATCAAAGATCCTGTTAACATCTGTTGTATCGGTTACATAGGTTGAACCTCCGCTTTGATTCGTGATCTGGTTAACTACAGTACTCCTCCAGGTTTTGAATGTCTCTTCCCCGTCAAAGTTCTCAATGGTCAGGGCATTGAGGTAAGTGGCAAAACCTTCATTCAGCCAGATATCATGCCAGGAGCCACAGGTTACTTTATTACCAAACCATTGATGTGCCAGCTCGTGGGCAATAAGTCCGCGGGTCCATCCTCCCATAAAGGTCATGGTTGTATGTTCCATTCCTCCACCCCATCCAAATTCGGCATGACCGTATTTTTCTTTGGTATAAGGATAAGTTTCAAATAATTTACTGTAAAGATCGATAATAGCAGGGGTTTCTTTGGTGCCCGCCTTCGCGATGTTTATATGTTCCGGATACACATAATTTACTACATTAAAATTACTCGATGTAACAGGATCTGTGTAAACTGTATAGTTGGTAACGGCAATTGCAATAAGATAGGCCGGGATAGGATATTTATGCTTCCAGTGAGTGATCATGTTATCTCCCACGGTTGTTTCCGAGATCAGGAGACCGTTCGAGGCCGCCTTATATTCTTTAGGATGTGTAATAAAAACATCAATAGAGTCGATCTTATCGGTCAGATCCTGCTTGCAGGGCCACCAGCCTTTTGCTCCATAAGGTTCGGAAAGGGTCCAGAGTACCGGGACTGTTCCATGTTTACTGATCTCAAAAGAGCCAAATCCTGAACTTACAGGATTGCCTTTGTAGGAAACGGTTAAAGAGTCTAAAATACCTGAATTTTGTGTTTTGGAAAGTGTGATCACCACTTCATCATTTGAGTTTTGGGTAAAACTTAAAGCAGTTCCTCTTTGTTTAACTGCAGTGATCTCAAGATTGTCAGTTACTTCAAAAACTACTTTGCTTAAATTTTCACGGGCAACAAAATAAGAGGTTACATCGCCGGAAATATAATTTTTTGTAGGATCTACACTCCATTCCAGCCGATGGTATTTCAAATCGTAGTTCTGTGTATTCTGATTTGCCTTATAGGCCAGTTTCTTTGCACCGGCATTTTTTTCTGAACTGATGATCGTTTCAAGAACCG
>JANTGS010000081.1 GCA_024762795.1 Flavobacteriaceae bacterium
TATGCCAAAGCCTATAAAGATACTTCCGGAATCGATTTTTTAGAAAAAGCCAAGGTAGAAATAGTTAAATTAGAAGATGAGTAACAAAACAAAAATATATTTACCACTAATCATTGCATTTGCTATTGCTTTTGGAATTTTTATTGGAACTAACCTGAACTATCCTCAAAGAAAAATGACCTTTTTCAGCGGGAATCCTCAGGAAAAAAAGATCAAAAAATTAATTAATTTTATCAAATACGATTATGTGGATGAGGTAGATACCGACAGTTTGCTGGATGTTACGATCAGTGATATGCTGGGAAAGCTCGACCCGCATTCGGTCTATATTCCTCCTGTAGAACACGACAGGATTACCGAAACGATGAATGGAAAATTTGTTGGAATAGGTATTCAATTCAGGATGATCAAGGATTCTTTAACGGTTTTAGGGGTTGTCAAGGATGGCCCCAGTGAAAAGGCCGGAATTAAAGCCGGTGATCGTATTTTGATGGCCGATAAGGATACTCTATTCGGAAAAAAACTCAACAGCGATTATATTGTAAGCCAGTTAAAAGGAGAACCGGAAACTGAGGTCAGCCTGAAGGTTTACCGGAAATCGGAAAAAAAAGAATTACCCTTTGTTATTAAAAGAGGAAGTATTCCTATAGAAAGTCTTGATGCCCATTATATGCTTAATGATGAGCTGGGTTATATCAAGATCAATAAATTTGCAGCAACCACCTATGATGAATTTGTAACAGCACTGAAAGATCTTAAATCACAGGGGATGCAGGAGCTGGTTCTCGATCTTCGGCAGAACCCGGGAGGTTTTCTCGATATTGCCACAAAGATTATTGATGAATTTTTAGAAGATGGTAAATTGATTGTCTTTACTAAAAATAAACGGGGTAAGATCCATGAGACCTTTGCCACAAAAAAAGGCGATTTTGAAAGGGAACAGGTATATGTTCTGATCGACGGAGGTTCCGCCTCGGCGAGTGAAATAGTAGCAGGAGCGCTACAGGATAACGATATAGGAACCATTGTTGGAAGACGTTCTTTTGGAAAAGGCCTGGTTCAGCAGGAGATGGATCTCGGGGATGGTTCAGCGGTTCGTTTAACGGTTTCAAGATATTATACCCCTACCGGAAGATCAATTCAGAAACCTTACGATCACTCAGGCAGTAATGCTTATTTTAACGAATATGAACATCGTTTTAAAGATGGAGAATTGATCAGTGTTGACAGTATCAAAGTAAACGATTCACTAAAATATACCACAGCCAAAGGGAAGATAGTTTATGGCGGCGGAGGCATCATCCCTGATGTTTTTGTTCCTATCGATACGCTTAGTTTTGTCAGCAGGATGCACTTTAATCCCATAAACGATTTTGTTTTTGAATATATTGATAATCACCGGAAAGAATTTGAAGGGATGACATTTGAGAAGTTTGATCATAACTTTGACCGGGATGATTCCTTTTATAATAAATACTGGAATTATCTTATTAAAAAACATCCTAAAATAAAAAGAAATGAAGAAGGAAAGGAAAACCTGAAACTTTATCTGAAAGCTGTTTTTGCTTTACAACTTTATACAGACAGCAGATATTTTCAGATCATTAACCGTGATGATAAAATGATTAAAAAAGTTTTAGAACTGGAAAAAGAAGAAAAATCTATTCTTCAATAGAATCGTGAATTACCACAGGTTTTCCGTTATTCCATTCCCTTAGAATATCTGAGGCTACCATAGCACCACTTCCGCTGGCAATGGCCAGCTGGCTGATCCATCCGGCAAGGATTCCGGCCACATAAATCCCGTCGGTAACCAGATGTTTGGTATTTTTTAGTTGTATTTTCTCCTTTTCAGGAGGTAAACTTGAGTGAGGTTCAACATATTGTGTCAGTCCTTCAATATTGAATAGATTTGAAGCACCCACTGCCACAACAAGCATTTTTGTTTTGTAAATTTTCTTGTTTGTAGTTACTGTAAAATCTCCTTTTTTACCATCAACTCCGATTACTTTTTCATTATCGATCTGATCGATGTGAGGATATTTAAAATGCAGGTGTTTAACTCCTTTTTCAAGGATTTCCGTTCCGGGTGTATTCGGGCCAACCCCTAAGACATTGTTAAACATTCCACGGGTCATGGCCGAAGTTTTCTGATGCATCACAATACCGATATTCTTATCAGAAGCAAATGCTTTTTCTTTGGCAGATCCTAAAAGTAAAGCACACGACATCCCTGATGCGCCTCCTCCAATTATAAGTACATCATAAATCATAAAAAAGGTTTTAAAAATCCACTAATATAAAAAAAATCACTTATTAGTTAAATAATCCCTGAATATTTGAGGCAAATAATTTGACGGCAATGGCCAGTAAGATCACTCCGAAAACCTTTTGAATTACTGAAATGCCGGCTTTTCCAATGATCTTTTCAATTTTTTCAGAGAATTTTAAAACGATATAAACAAAGATCAGGTTTAAAATAATGGCCAGTATGATATTTATGGTCTGGAATTCCGATTTTAAAGACAAAATGGTTGTTAAACTTCCTGCACCGGCTATCAGCGGGAAGGCCAAAGGAACCACACTGGCAGTTTCGGGAGCATCATCTTTGTAAAGCTGTATCCCCAGGATCATTTCAAGAGCCAGAAAAAGCAGTACAAAAGAACCTGCAACAGCAAAAGAATTAACATCAATTCCGATAAGTCTTAAGATAGTTTCCCCCACAAATAGAAAAACGATCATGATCAGCATGGCTACCAGGGTAGCCTTTTCCGATTGAATATGGCCCACTTTCTGACGCAGACTGACAATGATGGGAATACTTCCAATGATATCAATTACTGCAAACAGAATCATGGCTGCAGTTAGAATTTCTTTAAAGTTTATATCCATCATTAAGGTTTTGGTTAAAGCAAATATAAAGAAATAGGTTTTAAAATATAAAAGAAAATGTATTTTTACAATATGTTTCAGATTGAAAAAACCATAGTATCAGAAGATCTTATTGAAAAACAGTTTGTTTGTAATCTCAGCGCCTGCAAGGGAGCCTGTTGTATCGATGGAGATGCAGGAGCTCCTTTAGAGGAAGAGGAATTGGAGGTTCTTAAAGAGATCTATCCTAAAGTAAAACCTTTTTTACGTAAAGAAGGTATTGAGGCCATTGAAAAACAAGGGCTTTATACAACCAATGAGGACGGAGAACACGAAACCACCTTGATCGATGGAGCCGATTGTGCTTATGTGATTTTTGATGATAAGAAAACAGCGCTTTGTGGTATTGAAGAGGCCTATAATCAGGGAGAAATCGAGTTTAAAAAACCTATTTCCTGTCACCTTTATCCCGTAAGGATCAGAGCCTATACCGAATTCTATGCGGTAAATTACGATTACTGGCCTATTTGTGATGATGCCTGCGCACTGGGTAAAGAGCTTCAGGTACCGGTTTATAAATTCCTAAAACAATCGCTGATCAGAAAATTTGGTGAATCCTGGTATGAAGAGCTCGATCTGATCGCTCAGAATTATAAAAAATAGATCTCATTAAAGAAGATCAATATGGTATTTTCAATATTTTAATCCGTGACAGTTAATAAGATCTATATCCTGCTTTCTTTTCTTCTGCTTTTTAGCTTCTCTGCTATTTCTCAGAAAATGGATTCTTATACCTACGAGAAGCTAAAAAAAATCAGTTCGTACAACAAAGAAGGAAAATTTGAAGAGGCTTACCGTGCAAATGATTCCTTACTCGAATATCTTAAAAAAAATAACGGCTCCCGACTTTCTTTTGCCAATACCTATTTTTACAGAGGAAGTACTGAAATATATCAGGGAAAATATAAAGAAGCAATTCGGTCTACACGTAAAGCCTTACAATTATCTGTTAAAGAGAAAGACAGTCTTAACACGGCCACTTTTTTGAACCAGATAGGCGTATGTTATTATTATTTATCAGATTATGACAGTACGAAGATCTATTATGAAAGATCTTTCTTAATGAAGAAGAAGAATAAGGCTAATAAAAGAGAATTGGCAGTTTCTGCATACAATCTGGCCCTGGCTTATGAAGACCTTCTGGAAACCGATAAGGCCCTTGAACTCTATAAAGAAGCAGAAAAGTATTTGTTATTCAATAAAGAAAACCTTTCCTTTTTACCTGATGTTTATGTGGGAATGGCAAGTATTTATGTAACTAACAAAGATATAGAGACTGCTGAAAGATATGCCGAAAAAGCAATGGATGTTGGGATAAAATCTTATGGGGAGTTTAACCCTAATATTACTTTTATTTACATTTTGTACGGAGATATTTTTAAACATGAAGGCAAGTATAAAGAGGCCATAGAGATGTATAAAAAAAGTCTGAAGATCAGAGAAAACTCCTATGGTCATTACCATGTATGGACGTGTGAAAGCAATATCAGTCTGGCCGGAGCTTACAATTTAGATAAACAATATGATAAAGCAGAAGAACATTTTAAAACAGCTATCGAAATAGGAGAGAAGATAAAGAATTTTCAATACCTGTCCCGGGCACAAGCTTCTTTGGCAAAGCTTTATTTTAAACAGAAGATACATACGTACGAGGTGGAAGGATTGTTAAAAACGGCTTTGAATTTAAGAAAGGAGATTTTTGGAGAAAAATACGATCAGGTGGCAGAAACCTATTGTCTGTTAGCTGAGAATGATCTTGAAAATAATGATAAAAGATCTTTTTTAAACAACCTGGAAAAGGCCTATAACTCTGTAAATTATGATAAAAATGATGTGTATAAAGTGATCTCTCCTTTCGAAGCAATTGACGCTTTGGTTCTCGAAGGAGAATTTTATGAGAAAGCATATAAAAATGATCACAACATTGTTCATTTAGAAAAAAAGTTTAAACTGATCGATGCTCAGATAGAATTAATTCAATATGCTCAAAGGAATTTTTCTTCTGATTACTCTAAAATATCATTTGCCAATGAATACAGAAATGTTTTTGAAGAGGGTTTGAATACCTGCTGGCAGCTGTATAATAAAACAGAGGAATATAAATATCTTCAGAAAGCTTTTGAATTATCTGAAACCAACAGGAATACGGTTCTGTTAACCGGTTTGCTTGAAAACAAATTTAAATTATATGCCAATATTCCTCCGGAATTGATCTCTTTGGAAAAGGAACTTAAAAAAAAGCTTTCAAAAGTGAAAACCGATCTTCATTACGAAAAGGAGAACAATGATCCTGATAAGGTTTTTTTAAGTGAATTGATAGAGAAAAGGATAGAAATAAACAAAGATCTCGACAGTATACACAAGGTATTTACAAATAAATATTCCCGGTATAAATCGTTAAAATTCAATAATAAGAGCTTAAAAATTGAAGATGTTCAAAAAGAACTGGATGATAAAAGCCAGCTGATCATCTATTTTTTAGAAGAAAAAAACCTCTATACCTTTTCAATCACTTCAGATCAGGTTCAATTTGTTAAAAATTCAAAGGCCGATTCATTTACAAACGAGATCGATGATTTTAAAAAGAATCTTCTCAACAGGAAGGATATTACAGAGAACAGTAAGAACCTCTACAATATTTTATTAAAAGATCAACTGAATCCTGATCAAGACGAGCTGATCATCATCCCTGATAATATTTTAAGTTATATTCCTTTTGAAGTATTAAAAGATACTGATGATAATTATGTGCTGGAAAATCATAAGGTCTCATACAGTGGATCCACAAGGTTATTTTTAGAGCTAAAGGGAGATTATTTTAACTATCAACTATCTGATCCCTGGATAGGTTTTTCACCTTCGTACAGAAAGGAAGATCAGCTGAACACTACAGAGAAAGAGGTAGAAACGATTGCTAAGATCACAGGAGGTGAATTTTTCACAGAAAAAGAGGCCTCTAAAAAAAATTTTCTGGCCAATAAAGACCGGTTTGATATCATTCATCTGGCCATGCACGCCGGAATAGATCATAAGAACCCGATGTTCAACAAGCTCGAATTTTCTGATGGGGATCTTACCTCTTCGGAAATATATTTTTCCGGTACAAAAGCAAATCTTGTGGTTTTAAGTGCCTGTAATACCGGATTTGGAAAACTGGAAAAAGGAGAAGGGGTTATGAGTCTGGCACGGGCATTTCATTTTTCAGGAGTACCTTCTGTGGTGATGAGCTTATGGAAAGTACCTGATAAGGAAACTAAAAAGATTATGGTTTCTTTTTATGAATATTTAAAAGAAGGATTGTCTAAAGATGAAGCTTTACAAAAGGCTAAGATCAAATATCTGGAAACCACTAAAGATGAAGTTTTAAGAAATCCGTATTATTGGTCGGGTTTTGTTTTAAACGGAAATACAGTTGCCCTGTATGATAACAATAAAGGGATCTATTTCCTGATTTTGGCCGGACTTTTTGTAATGGCACTTATATTTTTAATCTACAAAAAGTATCATAAATCAGTTTAGTTTTTCAAGTATATCACTAGCTTCTTCCTTTTTAAAGGTAAAAGCATTATCATGTGAGATCATATACAATTGTGATTTGGCTTTTTCTATTTCGTTTGCATTGAGATAAGCCAGTGCGAGGTACCAGTTGGCCTTTTGGCTGAGATCATAATCACCTTTTTCTATCTCGGTAGCAATGGGAAGCAGGATCTCTATGGCTTCCTTGTTCTTATTTAAAGCCAAATAGCTGATTCCTTTATAAAAATCGATATAATTGTCATCTTCTTCAAGTGACTCTACCGAGTTGAACAAGTTTATAGCTTTATAAAAATCACCATTCTCATAGGCCTGAAAGGCTTTAGTTTCAATACTTCCATCATTTTCACCTCTTTCAACAGGATGAACGATATTGCGGTAGGGCTCAAAATATTCCGCATAAAGATTTTTGGGGTCATCATTGCCAAAAGAATTATAGATCAAAGAGCCAATCCCTAAAAGGATGATCACCGTTGCGGCGGCCAGCCAGGTTTTGATCGTAAAAACACTTTTCTTTTTTTTAAGATCTTTTTCAAAACCCTGTAATGTGGCCTTTAAAGATTCCCGTTTATTGAGCTGTAATGCCTTTTTAAGATCTTTTTGAAACCTAAACTCTTCTTTAAACTCGGAATCTTCTTGTAAAAGTTTATTAAACAGGGTAGCTTCCTTATCGCTTAAAGTATCATTAAAAAATTTATCTATTAAATTAAAATTATTCATAAATGTCTTATTATTTCTTTAAGTTGACTAATACAGCGTGATTTCTGGCTTCCAAGTACTTTTTTGTTCTTATAATGTAAAATTTCAACGATCTCATCCAGAATATAACCTTCTAAAAAGAACATTTCCAATACTTCAATACACTTTGCTCCCAGCTTTTTCAGGCCTTTTTGTAACAGTCTTTGTTCTTTAGTTACGTTTTCCTCTAAAAAGTTAACATCTAATTCCTCTTTTATTTCATTTATTTTTACAGCGGAGCTGGTTTTTAGTCTGTAGTTCGATCTTTTTTGATACTGTATCAGTTTTTTCCCAATACCAAAAAGATAGGTAGAAACAGAGCTATGGAGTGATTGAATTTTCCCTGTTGAAATATTTTCAATGAATGCAATAAACGAATCCTGATATACATCTTTTGCGTCTTCAGCTATAAGTCCCTGTTTTTTAGCAAAGTTTAAAAATCGCTTTCTGTTTTCTTCATAGATTGCTTTCAGGGTCTTCTGGTCTCCTTTTTTTATCAGTTCTAGAGTTGTATTTGAATTCTGATTCCCCATCTAAAACAAAGGAAATAAAAAATAGGCAAAAAATAAAATGTTTAAAGAAATGATTTTAATAAAGAATCAGAGCCTGCTGATGGCTGTATCCATCCAACTGAGTCGCTTCTTGATCCAATCTGTTAAAAAGTCCAGCTCTTCCTGGTGAGTATCCCCAACAAAATAATTTGGCCACACATAGTTTCCTAAAACCGGCCAGATTTTAAAATTTTCCTCAACAGAGCCTGACTTATTCAACAGGGTTTTGTAATCGTTTATCCTGTTTAAAATGGCAGCATCAGAAAATTTTCCACCTCTTAGCTCACTCCATCTTTGTTGGAGTTGAGCAACATATTCCGGATCCTGAAGTAATTTATCCCACCAAAAGGGAACAGCCCAAAAATCTTCCGGGCATCTTGAATTAAATTGGTAGGCCCAGGAATTTGTATCACTTCCCCCACAATAATTGGCATTACCAAAGGCCAGATTGAAATCCCAGATGGGTCCCATTTTTAATTTTCCATTCTTATCCTTATGCATAAAAGTACTTAAACGAAATCCGTCAACATTGTGTGACAATTCGTTTAACAGAAAAAAATCAATAAAGCTGTCTACATCTATAAAGGCCCTGTAACCGGTTTTTTCCTCTTTAAAATGATCCGAGGCTAACGAAGCTTCAAAACTGTTTACATAGCCGGAAATATATTCTTTTTGTTCAGTTGTGATCTTTTCGGCTTTCGGGTATTCGTATAAATAGCGAATTTCCTGTCCGTTTGATGAATGAAGTGGTTTGTAATTAGAAGTAAAGGAATTCTGATCATTATATCCGTCGCCGAGATTATTTCCGGCAACTTTATCAATTTTTAAAATATAGCCCCCGGTAAGATCTTCCCCTGAATTTTCATCACTCTTAAGTTTATTAATGTCTATTCTCCCTTTATCGCGTTTTAATTTTTCCATAAAAACATATACCCCTTTGTAGGCTCCGTTGATTTTTAAATCGACAAATTTACATCTGCTGGCATATCTGTCAATATCGCGGGAAAGATCGTAGATTAGAAAATTTCTCATCAGAGATTTATCACTGTAAGGAGCATATAGAATCCAATCTTCTTCTTCCGGAAACCCAAAAATAGAAACATCCAGATCTTCATCATTTTCATCTCTGGTTTCCAATCCATATGATTTCTTAGGAAACATCTGTGAAGAGGCACCACGAATTTCAATACCAATATTACCTTGATATTCAGGGGTGTTTACAATAAAGATATCCATTTTAGCTTTGATCTTCGGTTCGTCCACAATTACTCCGCCATTGGTGTTGATGCTTATCATGGGAAGTTTATCCTCCGGTTTAATATCCGGCTTTTCACCTGGAATTGTATGGTAACCCTCATCGCTACTGCATCCATATCCGATCAAAAGAATAAAAAGAAAAAAAATCCTGAAAGATCTGTATAAAAAAGTGTTTATGGTCATAACTTAATAATAGATATCAAATGTATTAAAAAAAGATTTTAAAAATTGATAATTCTGGAAGATTTACCATAGGGATATAAACAAAAAAACCTCCGCTCAGGGAGGCTCCTTAAGAATAAAATTTTTTTTTAAACTTCTACCATTTCTGCTGTAGGTGCATTTTTTTTAACAGAGGTAATTCCTGTTTCCATAGTATCAGCGGATGCATACATTTGGCTGGTACCCACTACCTGACCGTTAGCCGCTTTCTGATTGAAATAAACTTTTCCTCCTTCAGATTCTAATCTTTCAAATTTACTGTCATCCTGTGAATTTTTTCTTACAGATTCAATTCCGTTCAAACATGCAGCTTTGGTTTTATAGCCTTCGCTTGCCATAATGTTTTTTCCATTTTCAGCTTTTAAACGGAACCTGAATTCTCCTTTTTTGTCATTGTAAACTTCAAATTTTGCCATTTTTTATGGGTTTTAGGTTAAAAAAATGAAATTACAAAAATGAAATTATTGTTGTCCGATAAAACCATTAAAAACATCTCAAAGCCAATGCAATTAAAGGGTAATGGGACTTTTAAGAAACTTTAGCTTACTTTTTAAATCGGATGAATTGCTTGTCAAAGATTTCTTTGCCTCCCGTCCTAAAGGAAGTAAATCATTGACAATTAATTCATCCTTTAGGATAAGAGGCGAAAGTTGATTGTCAGTGATTTATATATCAAAGTTTATCGGACAATAGTGCAATTAAATATTTAATTTACATAAATTTAACCTTTGAAAAGTTTGAATTGAGTCTTTAAAAATTAACAACAGATGAAAAAGTTTATTCTTAGTCTTTTATTTGTAAATCTGTTTATCCTTAGCAGTTCTTCTCAGAGCAATCTGGATGAAATACTTCCGGTAAGAGGTTTATGTGTTGCAGCACCAACCTCTGAAGGGGTTGATCAGTTTATCCGGTTTATCAATGATGAACTGATCCCAAGAAAAATTAATACCCTGGTTCTCAGGATAGATTACAGGTATAAATATTTATCGCATCCGGAGCTTATTGACGAGAATGCTCTTACAAAAAAACAGGTAAAGAAAATTGTAAAAGCCTGTAATAAAGGGAGCATTAAGATCGTACCTCAGGTAAACATGCTCGGACATCAGTCCTGGTTTACGAATATAGGCAAGTTGCTTGAAGTTTATCCGCAATTTAATGAAACACCCGGTGTACCGATGGATAAAGAACTGAAATGGCCTAATAAATGGGGGTTGTATTGTTTGAGTTACTGTCCGTTACACCCCGATCTGCACAAGATCACTTTTGGTATTATAGATGAGATTGTAGAGGTATTTGAAGCCGAAGCTTTTCATGCAGGAATGGATGAGGTTTTTTACATTGGAATGGATCAAAGATGCAAAGATAAAAGTCAAGCTGAACTCTTTGCAGGAGAAGTGACAGCCATAAGGGATCATCTTGCTAAAAAGAATAAAAAATTATGGATCTGGGGAGATCGTTTGATCGATGGTAAAACCACTGGAATGGGTATGTGGGAAGCAAGTGAAAATGTCACTTTCCCGGCTATTGATATGATTCCCAAAGATGTAGTGATCAACGACTGGCATTATGAACGTCCTGATCCTACAGCGGCTTATTTTGCCTTAAAAGGATTTCAGGTGATTACGAGCCCGTGGAGAAAACCCGAGGTGACTAAAAAGCAATTTGAGATGATGGTCTCTCTCAGAAAAAATGCTCCTGAAAAGATCAGGAACAGATATCAGGGAATGCTGCAAACGGTATGGACCAGTGCTGAAAATGCGATTGATGAGTTCTATGGAAGAAAAA
>JANTGS010000082.1 GCA_024762795.1 Flavobacteriaceae bacterium
GATCTAATACAATGCAAGTTAATAATATTTTTTATAATTATTACTATCTGATAAAAATGCAAAACAACACTTCATCTTTTATATTACTCTGCATATTAATCGGTTATCATTTCAGTGGTTTTGATAATTTAAAGTAAGCCTCTTAAAATAAGGCTGGTTGAATCAATACATCGTATGTTTTCTGCCGCTTTTTTTTGTTTTTTTGTTTTCGGTCAACACATTTCAGAATAGGCGTATGAGCTTTTATGACTTATCCTTAAAGATCTGGTTGTAATAATATTTTGCTGCCACCAGGTCTTCTACCGCATGGCCTACCGATTTAAAGAGTGTGATCTCATTTAGATCTCTTCTGCCTTCCTGTGCCCCTGTACATAATTCTTCCATATCGGCCCTGATATCTCTTTCTCTCAGGATCCCCTTTTCAATTGGAATTACAATATCACCACTTTCTTTTAATCCGGCTGAGTAAGAATCGAGAAATACCTGTGAACGAAGGATCGTTTCATCATCAGCTTCACGCATATCCTTTTTATAGGAACCTACCAGATCAATATGCTGTCCGTTTCTTAAGTGTTTACCCCGGATCAGTGGCGACTGTGATAATGTGGCTGCAGAAATGATATCGGCTTCAGCGATCACTGTTTTAATTTCCTTTACAGGGAGTATTTCAAATTTTTTCTCACTGTATTCCCGGCAAAGTTCTTTTGCTTTAGTATAATTTCTTCCCCATACATATACTTTTTTCAGATCTCTTACACTGCTGTGTGCCAGGATCAGTTCTCTTGCCAAAACCCCGGTACCGATCATCAGCATGACAGATGCATCCTGAGTTGCAAGATATATGGCTGCCAGAGCAGAAGCAGCCGCAGTTCTTTTTGCGGTGAGTGCTTTGGCATCGAGAATGGCTTTTACAGTTCCGTCATGAGCATTGAAAAGCAGGTAGGCTCCCTGAATTGATGGCAGGTTGTATTTGCTGTTGTTCGGGCTCACGGTAACGATCTTAACCCCAAGCTCTTTTCCGGGATTCCAGGCCGGCATGATCAATAAAGTGGAATCAATATGCTCTTCAGGATTTGAATACTGGTGTTGATGCCTAAGAGGTACAACAGTACCGGAAGAAGAAAACCCGGTTTTAATTTCTGCGATCAGATTCGGGTAGTGGGTATAAGCCCGGATCTGGTTTGAATCGATGATTGGAACAGATTGCATGGTAAGAGTTTTTATAAAGATAAATATATCGAACATTTTTTAAATAAAAACTACAATTGATATGGTAATAAAGTGGAGTTGATATATATTTACAAAGGCGTATCATACTTATAAATAACCGTATATCAGCATGAACAAATTTAAAATATCAATCGTCTTTTTTTTATCCCTTTATGCTTTTCAGGCTTTTGCTCAGGCAACCGGGACTTTAGAACAACAACTCAAAACTCTATTTCCGGCTGCCGAGATCATTAAAACAGAACCTAAAGATCATTTTAAAGAAGCTTTTACGCTTATTCTGAATGAACCATTAGATCATAAGCATCCGAAAGCGGGAACTTTTAAACATTATGTATATCTCTCACACGCAGGATTTGAAGAACCAACAGTCCTGGTTACGGAAGGCTATAATGCAAGGCCCAGAACCTATGAACTGAGTAAGATCTTTAAAGGGAATCAGGTGCAGGTGGAATATCGTTTTTACGGAAAATCACGTCCGGATCCCATTCCGTGGCCATATTTGAAAAATGATCAGGCTGTAGAGGATTATCATCAGCTGGTAACCAAACTAAAGCAACTCTATACCGGACAATGGATCTCAACAGGAATCAGTAAAGGAGGGGAAACGGTTTTGATCTATCGTTTCAAATATCCTGAGGATATGGATATGGTTGTACCTTATGTGGCGCCAATGATCAACGGACAGGAAGATCCGAGAACTGTTGAACATTATCATACGGTAGGAACACAGGCCTGCAGAACAAAGATCTTAAGATTTCAGCGTCGTATTCTCGATAAAAGACAGGCTGTTATTTATGAACTAAAACACTATGCCAAGAAGAAAAAAATGCAATTTACCATTGTTCCTGAAGAAGAAGCTTTGGAATATGCTGTATTGGAATTTCCTTTTTCCTTTTGGCAATGGGGTGGAAAATGCGAAGAAATACCCGGGGAGAATGCCAATGCTAAAGAAATATTCGATTATATCAATAAGATTGTAGGAATTGGTTTTTATAGTGATAAGACCTATCATAATCTTTTACCTTCGTTCTACCAGCATATGACCGAGCTTGGATATTACGGATTTGACACCCTACCCGTTAAGGATATGCTGCGTTATGCTAAAAAACCTACTAATCTACGCTTTGCTCCAAAAGACGTCGATCTTACCTATAACCCGGAATACATAAAAGAAGTGCGAAATTACATTGAAAATAAAGGAGATAAGATCCTTTATATTTATGGGGGATATGATACCTGGGGAGCCTGTGCTCCTACACCAAAACCCGGAGTAGATGCCGTAAAGATGGTATTACCCGGAGGATCACATAAAACCCGTATTAAAGATTTTGATGCTGCCGGCCGGCAAAAGATCTACAGTACATTCCTGCGATGGCTGGGGAAAGATGTGGAGATCTATCCTCTGATGAATTGAATAGATAATTGACCTGAATTTAAGTTAAAGAGGGGTTTCTCAATACATTGATATTCAAATCTAAACACATTAACAAAGAAACAATATTTAAACAATACTATAATGAAATGTAAATTTTTAATCTTAGTCTTTCTTTTTCCATTGCTGATCGCAGCACAGGGCAAAGTAAAAAAATACACAGTTACTTCACCAAATAAAAAACTTGCATTTACCCTGAATGTTTCCGATAAACTGGAGATCTCAGCTCATTATAACGGTAAGATACTTCTCGATCCCTCGGTAATCGATATGGAATTATCAACCGGAATCCTTGGACATCACCCAAAAGTACGAAAGACAAAATCGAGAAGAATATCTGAAGAATTATATCCGGTTATCCGGGAAAAGCAGGCCGTAATTCAGAATAATTGCAACGAATTAAGGATTGATTTTAAGGATCATTTTTTTCTTATTCTACGTGCTTATAATGAAGGATTTGCTTACCGGTTTGGAACAAATATATCCGGAGAGATCACTGTGATCTCAGAAACCGGAAAATACAGATTTCCGGAAGATCACATGTTTTGGTGGAGCAGAGAGAAAAAGTTTTACTCCTCTAATCAGGTAACTTATGCTTATAAATCTTTAAAGGAGTTTAAACCGGATGAACTGGCAAGTCTTCCCCTGATCATCGATTCTAAAAACGGACCCAAAATGGTGGTTACTGAAACAGATCTTCAGGATTATCCCGGTATGTGGCTCAGAGGGGATCAAACTACAGGATTTCACAGAGTTTCCCCTAAATATCCTAAGAAATTTACTCATAAGAACGACCGGTATCACCCCATTGCAGAAAGAGAGAATTATATCGCTAAAACCAGAGGTACCCGTACTTTTCCATGGAGGATCTTTGCTTTAGCTGAAAAGGATGAAGATCTCATCACCAACCAGCTTTCTTATATCCTCGCTTCTCCGCAAAAGATCAAGGAAACTGCCTGGATCAAACCGGGTAAGGTTGCCTGGGACTGGTGGAATGCCAATAATATTTCCGGTGTTGATTTCAGAGCGGGCATCAATACAGAAACTTATAAATATTATATCGATTTTGCTTCAAAATACGGACTTGAATATGTAATACTTGATGAGGGCTGGTATGTATTGGGAGACATTATGAATATTGTTCCTGAGATCGATATGGAAGAAATCCTTTCGTATGCTAAGCAAAAAAATGTAGGTATTGTTTTGTGGTGTGTTTGGAAAACCCTGGACGATAAAGTAGATCTGGCTATGGATCAGTTTGAAAAATGGGGAATAAAGGGGATAAAAGTTGATTTTATGGATCGTGATGATCAGCAAATGGTGAATTACTATCATAAAATTGCTAAAAAAGCAGCCGAACATCACTTACTTGTCGATTTTCACGGAGCCTATAAACCTTCCGGCTTAAGAAGGATGTACCCTAATGTGATCACAAGAGAAGCCGTAAACGGTGCTGAAGAATTTAAATGGAGTATCCATCAAACCCCGGAGCATGACCTGATCCTGCCATTTGGAAGAATGCTGGCCGGGCCGATGGATTATACCCCGGGAGCCATGCACAATGCTCAGAAAAAAGATTATAAACCCATCTTTGATACTCCCATGAGTATGGGAACCCGTTGTCATCAACTGGCCATGTACGTAGTTTATGAGAGCCCGCTGCAAATGCTGTGCGATTCTCCATCCAATTATTACAGAGAACCCGAAGCAATGGAATTTCTTTCCATGGTACCCACTGTATGGGATAAGACCCTTGTATTGGATGCCAGGGTCTCCGACTATATTTTACTTGCCCGAAAAAACGGGAAAAACTGGTATGTGGGAGCCATGACCGACTGGGATGCGAGAGATCTAGAAGTGAACCTTTCCTTTCTTCCCGAAGGAAAACAATACAAGATGAATTTGTATCAGGATGGCATCAATGCCGACAGAATTGCCATTGATTTTAAACAGATCATATCTATAGTGGACCATACTTATCATAAAAAGATACATTTAGCACCCGGAGGAGGAATGGTAATGATTTTAGAACCTTTAAATTAATTTGCCAATGAAACTTTTTTATCCATTTGTTATTATATTTCTGCTGATGCAGACCACTGTTAACAGCCAGACAAAATCACCTTCAGATTATCTGGGTTATCAATTAGGAGAGCGTTTTACTTTTCACAATAAAGTAATAGAATATTTTAGCTATGTAGAGAGCAAGAATGCCAATGTAAAATTGGAAAAATATGGTGAAACCTATGAACATCGTCCTTTATACACGACTGTAATAACTTCCCCCGAAAATTTTTCAAAACTGGAGGAGATCAGAGAGAACCAGCTACGTTCGGCAGGTATGGAAAAAGGAAATTTTCAAGATAACGGTATCAGTATAGTCTGGTTGAGTTATAATGTGCACGGTAATGAAGCCGTGAGTACTGAAGTAGCCATGAAAACTTTATATGAACTCGTAAATCCGGAAAATAAACAAACCCAAAAATGGCTAAAGAATACTGTGGTTATAATTGATCCGTGTCTCAATCCGGATGGAAGGGAGCGTTATATAAACTGGTATTATCAAAAAGTTGGCAGCACTTATAATCCTGATCCTAATGCCACAGAACATCACGAAATATGGCCGGGAGGAAGGCCCAATCATTATTTATTCGATCTGAATCGTGACTGGGTATGGGCCACACAAATTGAAACACAACAACGTATTAAAGTTTACAACCGGTGGATGCCGAATATTCATGTTGATTTTCATGAACAGGGTGTTGACAGTCCCTATTACTTTGCTCCTGCTGCCGAACCCTATCATGAAGTGATCACTCAATTCCAAAGGGATTTCCAGAGGGTAATTGGGAAGAATAATGCCAAATATTTTGATAAAAACGGATGGTTGTATTTTTCAAAAGAACGATTTGATCTTTTATATCCAAGCTATGGAGATACCTATCCTACTTTTAATGGTGCGATCGGGATGACCTATGAACAAGGGGGAAGCGGCAGAGCCGGACTCGGGATCATCAACCGGGAGGGAGATGAACTAAAACTCATTGACAGAATAGATCATCATTTTGCAACGAGCATGTCAACCATTGAAATGGCCTCGGTACACGCCGGTGAGCTTACTGAACAATTCCATAAATATTTTACAGAATCAAAGAATAATCCAAAAGAACCCTATAAAACTTACGTGATCAGGAATACCAATACCGACCGAATAAAAAGTATAACTGATCTGCTTGACAGACATCATATTCTTTATGGAAGTCCGAAAACCACAAAAACCCTGAAAGGTTTCCGGTACAGCACTAAAAAATTTGAAAAATTTGCTTTATCCGATAAAGATCTGATAATCAGTGCCTATCAGCCCAAATCAAATCTGGTCAAAGCCCTTTTTGAGCCGGTAACCCAATTAAATGATACGCTGACCTACGATATCACTGCGTGGGCGCTACCGTATGCCCGCGGACTTGATGCCTTTGCTTTGACTACCAGGCTGGATACCAAAGTCTTTCAGAATACGCTAAGAGAAACTCCAAATTATGAATCTGAAAAACCCTATGCATATTTAAACAAATGGAACAGTGTAAATGATGTAGAATATTTAAGTGCTTTACTGAAAAAGAAGATCAAAGTCCGTTTTTCACAAAAAGCATTCAGTATCAACGGGAAGAATTACGAACCCGGTACTCTGATCATTACAAGGGCAGGAAATCAGAAAGTAAAAGATTTTGACCAGATTGTAAGAAAGCTTGCTGAAAAATACGAACGTCCTTTAAAAAGTGTTCAAACGGGTATGGTGGATTCAGGCAAGGATTTTGGTTCAGGAGAAGTATCCTACCTTAAAAAGCCTAAAATTGCCCTGCTATCAGGGGAGGGTACCAGCTCGTTGAGTTTCGGAGCCCTTTGGCACTTTTTTGAACAGCAGATCAAATATCCGGTAACGGTAATCGATACCCGTTATTTTAACAATATTGATCTGAACAAATACAATGTACTTATCCTTCCCAACGGTTATTACGGAGAGGTTTTAAATAAAAAAACTTTACCGCAGTTGTTATCCTGGATCCAAAAAGGAGGAAAAGTGATCGCCATCAACGGGGCCATTTCTGCCTTTGCAGGATCAATAGATTTCGATATTTCAGTCTATGAAGATGAAAAGAGTAAGAAAGCCGCTGAAAAAGTAAAAGATTCTGTTAAAAAACAAATGCGTCTCAAATCTTATAATGAACTGGAAAGAAGTTATTTGTCAAATCTAATAACCGGTAGCGTATTTAAAATACACCTTGACAATACAAATCCGCTGGGCTTTGGCAACGGAGATTTTTATTATACTTTAAAACAGGGAAACAGACGCTATGCTTATTTAAAAGAGGGTTATAATGTTGGAATTATTAAAGATGGTTCCGAACTGATCAGTGGTTTTGCCGGGAAAAATATTCTTAAATCCATTGAAAAATCACTGGTTTACGGGGTTGAATCGAAGGGAAAGGGAGAACTGATCTATCTGGTTGATGATCCGTTGTTCCGTAGTTTTTGGGAAAACGGGAAGTTATTGTTCAGTAATGCAGTTTTTATGGTTGGGCAATAGAGTAAAATTTTATAATTCTAACCCCTGTCTGATCTTAAAAAAAATGTATTCTTTTACAAAACCTTTTTTTGGTTATTATAAAAAGCTTCGGTTTGTAATACCATTAATTCTTCGGCCTTTTGTTTTTTCTGATTGTAGATCTTTTCTTCTTCTTTAAGATCTGCATAGACCTGATGATTGATCTCCATATCAGCATCTAACAAAGCTTCCCGCTGATCGATCTGTTGGGTCATCCAGGTACGGATTTTGCTTTCATGGTTGGCGAACTTCAGATCATATTCCCCCCTCCGGGATAAGAGTTTTGCAAAAATAGGGGAGGTCTCTATGGCCAGAAATAATAAAAATATAAAAAATGAAGGTAGCCAGGGTAATTTATCTAAAGCATTGATCCTGGCCATCAGACCGTCAAAGCCATCTATAACAGGTTGAGTATTTAAAGTTTGTAGATTTTGCTTTTCACGAAGGTCCTTTAAAAGGAGTTCTTTCTCTTTGATCTTCTTATTATTTTCTGTTTTAAGTTGTTGTAAGGCCAGGAGTTCTGCATCGTGTTTCTGTCGTTTTTCCTTGTAAACCGGACCTTTACCTAATTTTAAAGTACCTTCTCTTCCTTCCGCCTCAGCGATATAGGTACTGTACAATTTATTCACCTCTTTTTCCTTGTCGGTAATCTCATTTTTAAGACTCATGATTTCCCGGTCAACTCTTTCAATTTCAGGGGTGAATTGCCGGGCGATCTGTTCCTTATTTTGTAGGGTCAGGCTATTTTTTTGTGTTAACAAGACCTGATCGATCTCTTTTTCAAAGATCTTTAATTCAAGAGGTTTGGCTATCACTACCGCAATGATCACAGCAAGAATGATCCGTGGAATGGCCTGAGCAAATTCCTGCCAGGGGCGACCTTCTTTCTTGATCGTGGAAACGATAAACCTGTCGAGGTTAAAGATCAGTAAGCCCCATACCAATCCGAATCCTGTTGCGATCAATACCGAATCAAAAACATGGAACAGGGCATAAGCCGAAGCGATAAAAGCCATTACAGCCGTAAAAAAAACAGTGCCTCCAATACCGGCATATTTGATCTGTTCTGATTTTGAACTATCCTTTAAAAAATCTGGATCTGCACCGGAACACATCCAGAAGAATTCTTTAAACATCATAAGCAAACAATAAAATGTAACATTTTTGTCTACTTATAAGATGCCTTATTTTTAGAAAAGTTACATAAAGCTATGTTAAAAACTAAAAATAGATGCTATAAGCCGGCAATATTTATTCTTCCAGATGTTGAAACTTTTTACTTAAATCGATCAATTCATTTGTATTTAAATGTTCATAAGGAATCAAATAAAAACTATATGTATGTTTTTCATTTCCTTTGATTAGATATTTATCCTGAGGCAAAGCCCACCAGCTATCATCTCCTCCAACGCCTCTTTGTCCGTAATCTATATTCAATTGAACAAGATTCTTTTGTTTGATATCATTGATGTGCTTACTGTAATTAGTTTCTGATTTATCTTTATAATCAATTCCGGAGGTTACATCGAAATCCTCATTTGGCATATGCAAAGCACTGAATCCAATTCCTTTTCTTACATTTTCTGCAACAATCAGGAGGCCGCTATGATTTTTATCCGATAAGGCTGCCCATCTAATATCTGTTTTATATCCGTTTTCCTGCGGTCGGACATAAGGCACATACTGTTCTTTTACTTTTGACTGATACAGATCGACAAAAGCAGAGGCTTTTCTATCCCGGTAATTTTCCCAGGGTCCGCGACCAAAATAGGTTATGTTCTCATATTGTTCCGGCATCTGCATACGCATACCTATCCTTGGAATATCAGCCTTATAATCGGTCTCATTCAGAACATTATTAATTGAAACAATACCGTTGCCATAAATAATATACGTTGAGGTAAATTCGGTATCAACCCCCGGAAGCTGATAAACAACCTTGAGTTCAACACTTCCATTTTGCAGCTTGGTGATCTCAGCAGAAGTAACTTTAGAGAAGATCGTAGCTCTTTTCCATTCAATGTTTTTATTTTGCATCTTGTTTCCCAGATCATTATCGGTAACTGGTCTCCAGAAGTTAGGTTTAGGACCCTTTTGATCTTTCAACAGCTCTTTTCCTTTTACTTTATAGGAGGTAATTCGTCCCTGATCCTTGTCAAAGACCACTCTTACATCTTTATTAAAAACAGTAATCTTATTTCCATTCTTTTCAGAGAGCAGATCTGCGCTGTTTGTAATTGAAGCCGACTCAGACTTATACGCACGGATTAAAGGAATCTGTTCATGAGCTACTACATAATCTTTAGGCAGAATGCCCCATTGATTTTTATTGGTAGCCGTAAGGGTAATAAAATATTCGGTATTCTCTTGGTACTGAATATCT
This sequence comes from Flavobacteriaceae bacterium, assembly GCA_024762795.1. Taxonomy (GTDB): domain Bacteria; phylum Bacteroidota; class Bacteroidia; order Flavobacteriales; family Flavobacteriaceae; genus Namhaeicola. Next base: position 9,649 of record JANTGS010000082.1, read on the forward strand.
TTCAGGTCAATCCGGATCAGCTTCCCGGTATGTGGAGGTACATTCAGATCATTGAGATGCAAGGTTTTTAACACCTTACCATCCGCTTTCACTTCTGCTGTAAAATTGAATTGATCCAAATTGGTAAAATCGTAAAGATTTTCAACGGAAACCCTTAATCTTTGGTCCTTTGTAATTCCCTGCGGTTTAAAATTAATATATTCATAAACTTTCTTTACCTCGTATAAGGCAGGCTGTGGAGTACGATCAGGAAATACGATACCGTTATTCAGGAAACTGTTATCTGTAGGCATATTCTTGCCAAAATCACCACCATAAGCATAGAACTTTTCGCCTTTTTCATCGGTTTTCCAGATGGATTGATCTACCCAGTCCCAGATAAAACCTCCCTGTAAATGATCGTGCTGTTCAATGATATCCCAGTAATCCTGAAAATTTCCGGTACTGTTTCCCATAGCATGTGCATATTCACTGGGGATAAAAGGTCTGTCGGTTAACACACTTCCAATGTGTTCGAAAGTCCGTGGTGAAGGATATTGCGGAACTGTTATATCAGTATTATCAGCCATATCCAGTAAATTAGGATCACCCTCTTTATAAGATCTTTCATATTGTACAGGTCTTTTTGTTTTATCATGTGCCTTGATGGCATCATAACCTTTAAAGAAATTTACACCCTGCCCAGCTTCATTCCCCATAGACCATATGATCACTGAAGGGTGATTTCTGTCGCGAATGACCATTCGTTTCAT
>JANTGS010000083.1 GCA_024762795.1 Flavobacteriaceae bacterium
TCATTTTTCGGCGGGACCAAAGGAAAAAGAAAGCTGATTATTCGTGATATTTTACGATTCTCTTTAGGAAATATACTTTTTAAAAATCTACTATTTTGGAATGATAGAAAAGGAAAACATAGTGGAACAAAAAATGAATGTTTTTATGTGGCGTATAAAAGAGTTACAGAAATCCGATTATGGGATTTTATTTTTTTTAATACTAATTCTTGCATTTGCTGTCAGGTTAGGCATTTGGGCTGCTTATTTAAATAATCCTGGTCATTTCTTCCTTCCGGATACGTTATCATATTTAGAACCAGGAAGGCACCTACTTCTAAATGGTTCTTTTCCGAGTTTTTTAAGAACCCCTGTTTATCCTCTTTTTCTGGCGGCCGTAAGTATAATTGTATCCTCAGATCCGGCTATTCTGGCATTGGTACATATCGTTATTTCTTTAATTACTATTGTTTTAATCTACGATTTGAGTCTTCGTATGTTCGGATTAAAAACGGCTCTTTTGGCGATGCTTTTTATGGCGCTGGATATCACGAGCGCTATTTCGGCCAATCAAATTCTTTCCGAAACACTTTTTACATTATTTTTAATGATTTGTATTATTTGGCTTTCACATTTTCAAAGAAAAGGAAAAGTGGAGCATACTAATTTTACAACTATAGCATTAATTGGCATTGGTTTTTCTGTTCTGACACTTACCCGTCCCATCGCTGTTTTTCTGTTTATTATAATAGCGGGTTGGCTTTATTTCACTCTAAAAAAATATAAAAAAAATCTATTAAAGATTATTATACTATTTAGTATTTTTTCTATGCTTCTTCCTGTATCTTGGATAGTTCGAAACCATGCACATACGAACGTCTATTTTTTAACAACCGTTTCTTCAAAAAATCTGTATCAATATCGCGCGGCCTGGAATGTTTCCCGTACCAGTAATCGTCTTTTTACCGATGTACGGGCAGAGTTCAAACAAAAAGCCGCTCTTAAAAAAAAGAATGAAAATCTAAATGATGGGGAAATAGCCCAATGGGAACAATCTGAAGGAATTAAAATCCTAAAAGAAAAACCGCTATTAACTTTGTATCAGGGATTTCAGGGCCTTATTAAAATGTACCTGGGTATTTCAAATGCCGATATTAATAATTTATATTTTTCTAGGGAAAGTAAACAATATGGAATTAACAACAATGCGGGGGCATCTGTAATTAAAATACTACGTGATTTCAAGAGTGCAAATGTTCCTTTATGGTTTGCTGGAATTAAAATATGGGCTTTGGGATATCTTGTCCTGCTTTATTTAGGCGTTCTTTATTCGATTGTGAAAATTTTAAAGAAGCGATTTACTCTGGAACAACAACATCTTATCTGGCTGATTTTAATTGTTATTGCATATTTTACTTTTTTTTCCGCAGGTGTGGAAACATACTCCAGATTTCGGGTGCCGGTTGCTCCGCTGCTATCCATTTTAGGAGGCCTGGGCTGGATTTCGTTTTTTAGTCGTATTCGTCTGTTTTATACGCAAAGAAAAGCAATAGTTTTAAAATGAATTAAATTTAAGAACTTATCATTTGTTTGATAGATATATTTCAAACATATTAGCTGTCGGTTGAAGGAAACACCGAATTGCAGTATTTTACCCGCTGAAATTATATGACGCATATTAATTTTGAGACTCGTTGCGGGGAATGCGAAAATTATTCTCGCTCGTAATCAAAAATAGAAAAGAATAAACGTGCAGAAAACAGATATAAAAATAGCGCTACTACTTGGTATCCCCATACTTGCAAGTTTGTTTATTTCGGATTCCATACCATTATATGGTTTTTTAATTATTTTTTCCATCGCCTGGACTATCCGCTACTCGGAGTTTGCTGCCGCGGTGTTTTTAACAGAAAGCTATCTTTTTACTGCATATTTTAATTTGTTTGAAATAGAAGGGCTTATGCTATCAATTTTAGTAATAAGTCTTCTTATTATTGCTTTAATTTCACAGTACTATTATAACAAACCTAATATACCTGAAGCCCGGAAGCATATTATCCTTTTGTATCTTGTTTTGGGGATTGGTTTTCTTTTAGCCCTGCAAACCCTTCATTCGCCAAGCAAAGCTTATGCTTTTCAGAAGACTGGGCTGTATTTTTACTTTAATGTTATATTCTTTTTAATTCCCTGCTGTTTGTTTCCGGGTAAAAAAGCAATGGGGAATATTTTCAAACAGGGAAGTATTGTCGGCGTTTTTTTAATTATCTTAACACTCATAATTGTATTTACCTCTAACGGTCAAATGGATCGATTCGACCCCAGTGGCAGAGGCAACGTTATTTGGTTCCCAAGGGTTATGGGGTTGGTAATTTTCTTCCTTTACTATGTTTATCTAATTTCCAAAAACAACGCTATTAAGGTGTTTACCGTTTTATTTATTATAGCAGCTGTTTTTTTAATTAATATTGGCGGGTCACGCGGCCCGTTAGTTGCCCTGTTGGGGAGTGTTATTTTCTATTTAATGATAATCTATCGGGGTAGTCTATATAAAAAAGTTCTACTTGCTGCAGTCTCTGGAATTACAGCAATAGTTGCTACTGTGTTGATACTTCCTCATGTAGTGGCTCGATTTACTGAAGTCTCTGATGATGCTAGCGGGATGCTTCGAATTTATTCCGCTGTTCAGTCTTGGCATTTTTTTAAACTGAGCCCGCTTTTTGGTCATGGAACCGGAAGTTTTTCAGCTTTGGTAAACGAGCGCCTTTTATATCCACATAATATATTTTTAGAAATGGCTATGGAAAATGGTATGATTATGCTGATTCTCTTTAGCTCATTATTATTTTATACCTTTTTAAAACTATTTCAGCAACGTAAGATGGCGGAAACTAAAAATGAACGGTATGTTTTTGATGTTGGTATATTAATATTCCTTTTTGGGCTTATTAATGCACAATTCAGCGGTGATATTCCACACAATCCCCTTGTCTGGTTTAGCGCCGGGATGGCTTTTAGAACATATTTTCCCAAACCGGATTAAGAAATGAAATTTAAAGGGAAACATAAAAAGATATACTATATTGCGGCGGTTCATAAATGGGATGAATCAGACGCTGCATCCCGGCATATCCTGGAAATTTGCAGACAATTTAAAGCACAGGGAATAAGCGTAAGTTTGTTTGTACCTGATTTAGGGGAAAATAAAATAAACAACAGTAATGGACTTAAAATTATCTCCATTCCGGTTTTTCATTGGCATCCTGTTCTAACAACAATTTCTTTTCAGTTAGCTTTAATTTTTAAAATAGGATGGGTTTTAAAAAAGGAATCTAAGCCCGTCTTTTATGGTAGACACAATTTTCTAGACTGTTTGACCTTATTTCCATTACGATTATTTTTTAATTTTGATTACATCTCGGAAATAAATGGAATCCGTTCCCTGGAGTCAAATGCATCAAAAGCCGGAAAGTATCTTATTTCTTTTTTCGAGCGTTGTTCATTAAAAAAGTATTCGAAGGCTGTTGCGGTTACCGACGAGTTAAAAGACTGGGCAGAAAAATATTGTAAGCATGTGCTTACAATTCCCAATGGGGTTGATACAGATTTTTTCAAACCACAGGACAAAAAAACCGCTCAGCTCTCCCTGCATTTAGAGACTAAAAACAAATATATAAATTTTACAGGTTCGTTAAAATCCTGGCATGGGACAAAAATTTTGATTAATGCGCTGCCACATATAATTTCGAATATACCCAGTGTCCGCTTGCTAATAATTGGGGACGGTCCTGAAAAAGATAAACTTAAAACTTTATCTGAAAAAAATGCTTGCAGTAATTTTATAATCTGGGTCGGAAGGGTTTCCAAAGAAAAGGTGGCAACCTATCTAAACGCCAGCGATCTATGTATTGCTCCTATAAATAACGATGCTGTTATGGGAATAGGCCGTTCCTCGTTAAAGGTGTTTGAATATATGGCTAGTGGAAAGCCGTTTGTGACAATGCGAACCGGGACGACATATGATAAGTTAATAGAAAAATCCAGAGCCGGAATTCTTGTAAATAATGATACGCCCATAGAGATATCAGAGGTAATCGTTGAAGCACTCATGGATGAGGGAAAACTACGAAGATTGGGTTTAAGTGGAAGAAAATTTGTCGAAAACGATTATTCCTGGAAAATAATCGGCAAGAAAATAGTCGAGTTTATTATAACTAATTATTGAAGGAACCGTCTGTGAAAGTCTTTTATATAATGGCCTTTGCCGTGTTTTTGGTTTTAGCTAGTTGTTCAAAAAGTCTTGAACCGCTGCAGGTAAATACTGTTAAAATGAAAATAGACAGCTCAATTAAGATAATCGAACTTCCGGAAGATAAACTCCCATATAATTGGTATTATACATATAATTTAAATGATCCTATTTTGACGGATACCGCTGGTATCGTAATGTTTAAATATCTCGATACAAATTATTATCATCCGGTTGTAATGGCAGTATATCTTTTATGGATTTTGGATAGTTATCTAAAAACATCGAATCCTGCTTACCTGGAAAAAGCGTGTCATTATGCAGATAAATTTCAGGAACTGTCTTATAGGGAACGCGGCTCTTATTATTTTCCTTATGATTTTGACTGGGAATTACATGTGGTTGGAGGCGATAAGCTGTATGCGCCATGGTTCTCCGGAATGGCTCAGGGGCAGGTACTTTCCGGTATTGTACGATTGGCATTATACTCGGGTGAAGAAAAATATTACCGCTTTGCTGATTCAATTTTTACAAGTTTTAAAAATTTTGAAGAGGATGGCGACCCCTGGACCGTAACGTTGGATGATGATGGTTATTACTGGATCGAAGAGTATCCTCTACCGGAACCCACGCATGTACTAAACGGTTTTATCTTTGGTGTGTATGCTTTATATGATTACTATCAAATGACAAAATCTGATGAAAGCCTAAAGTATCTTCGGGCATCCTTGACAACGTTAAAACATTTTGTACCGTTTTACCGGCGCCCCGGGATGAGAAGTTTGTACTGCTTAAAGCATCATCATCCGGCAAGTGTGAAATATCACAAAATCCATATAGAACAATTAAATATGATTTATAAAATGACGGGAGATATGTTTTTTAAATCAATGGCGGATTCATTTTATGCCGATTATCATGAATAGGAAGAAAATTTTATTTTTAGCCCATTCCCAATCCATTCATATAAAACGATGGGTGGGCTTTTTTGTTCAGGCAGGTTGGGATGTGCATATCTGTTCATTCCATCCGGAAACGATACCCGGTACGTCGCATTATTTCCTGAATATTGGCGAAATAAATACGACAGGTAATAATTATAGATATTTTCTTAAACTTCCGCGAATTATTTATCTGATTTATAAAATTAAACCCGATATCGTCAATAGCCATTTTCTGTCCAGTTTTGGTTTATTAGCGTTTCTAAGTTTTTATAAAAAACATATAATCAACCTTCAGGGTACCGATATTTTAATCAATGCCCGCAGAAATTTGTTTCGAAGACGGCTGTATAAGAAAATCCTTGATTCTTCCCTGCATATTTTTTCTGTTTCAGAGAAAATGACAGAAGTCCTGCTTTCCGATTTCAACCAGGAGCAGAGTAAAATTACGACAATCCAGTATGGTGTAAATATGGATATTTTTAAAAATACAATCCGATGGGAAGAGCGGGAATATGATTTTATCACAAACCGATCGTTTATTGAGAACTCAAATTATAAACCATTGCTATCAATATTTGGAGAAATAAAAAAAATATTTCCGCATATAAAAATTAGAATCGCAGGCAGAGGTCAGTTAAAAGAAAAGATTCTGCAGTGGATAAAGGAAAATAATCTTCTGGAAAATGTAGTTTTTTCCGGAGTCGTTTCCGAAAATGAAATGGCAGATCTGTTGAATTCAAGCCGATTCTATTTTTCTGTTACGGAATCTGACGGTACTCCGTTATCTTTATTCGAAGCAGCTGCCTGCGGATGTTATCCGATACTTTCAAAGAATGAATCAAATTTGGAGTGGACTAAAAAGGGATTAAATGCCGCCTTGATTGATATAAATAAAACGGATGACGTCATTTTTATAATTACGGGATTGATGTCTAAAAAAATATCTGAAAAAGCAGTTAAAAACAATCTGTCCTTTATTCTTGAAAAAATGAATTATGAAAAAAATATGGCAAAAATAGAAAAACTTTTTCATAATTTTTTTAAATAGATGTACAAATATTTCATTGAATTCAAATTCCCATATTTTCCCCAAGTCATATCTATTTATATTACAAAGAATTGCTTTATCGAGCGGCCTGTTGAACTAATCCTTTAATTCTTTTAAATTAAACTACTGTTTTTTAATCGAGTGTTTAATGCCTTTAGATAGATTTAAAATACTCTACATCTCACAATATTTCCCACCGGAAATGGGCGCGCCCTCTGCCCGTGTTCATGAATTGTCCCGCCGCTGGGTGGAACGAGGTGTTGATGTAACCGTTCTCACGGCATTTCCCAATCACCCGGATGGCGTTATTCCCAAAGAATACCGCGGTAAAATTTTTATGCGTGAAGAAAAAGACGGCATTCATGTGGTACGGACCTTCATCTATCCTGCACCCAACAAAGGTTTTATCCGACGCAGCCTAAGTTATATTTCTTTTCTTTTTTCAAGTATTATTCAAGGTGTGGTAAATACAGACAGGCCAGATGTCATTATTGCAACCAGTCCGCAGTTTTTTGTGGTGATTGCCGGTTACCTTATGAGTAAGTTTAAAAATGTCCCGTTTGTATTTGAACTGCGTGACTTCTGGCCGGAATCTATCGTTCAGTTAGGATTGCTGAAAAACAGGTATCTGATTCGTTTGTTGGAATCCATCGAAATGTTTTTATATAGAAAAGCGACCCGTATTGTCGGGGTTGTTGATTCTTTCAGGGAGGTGCTTGTTAGTCGTGGGATTCCTTCTGAAAAAATAACGATTATAAAAAACGGAGTTGATTTAAAACTGTTTAATAATCATTTTGATCAGATTGAGCTAAAACGTAAACATAATTTGCCAGACAAGTTTATTGTTAGTTATATCGGTACCCATGGTATGGCTCATGCGCTGGATAAAGTTTTGGATGTAGCGCAGCTCCTTAAAAAGGAGAATGAGATTCATTTCTTTTTTGTGGGGGATGGCGCCGAGAAAGGAAATCTTATCAAGCAAAAAACTGCAAATGATTTGCATAATGTAACATTCGCAGAAAAAGCACAAAAAAAACTGGTGCCCGAACTCTATGCATTGGCAGATGTGCTGCTGGTGACCTTGCGCAAGATCGACTTGTTTAAAAATGCTCTCCCCTCAAAACTATTCGAAATTATGGCGATGGGTAAGCCTATCCTGTTGATGGTCGACGGCGAGGCGCGAACATTTGTAGAAAAAGTGGGTGCCGGCCTTTTTGTTGAACCCGAAAATCCGGAAGACCTTGTTAAAAATATTTTATTCCTAAAAAGTCATTCTGCTGAAGTGCAGCGCCTCGGGGACAATGGTAAGAATTTTGTCCGGAGGCATTTTGACCGCAATAAGCTGGCAGATGATTATTTGGATATTTTGAACGATATTCTATAAAACACTCTGATAAAACTATCTCTATTGAATCTTCGATAAGATAAAAATGCTATAAATTATTTATTATGCTTGCGGCCCTTCATTGGTAAATACTATTCTGTTGACCTGTTTGCGTCCAATCTGTGAGTCATTAATCTTCTTGTGTCCGATAAAATATTATTTGCTGTACACAAATGTTTTTGTGTATATTGGACTGTACATAAAAGGGAAGCTGGATATGAAACCATACCTGCCAAATGAATTACCTGTTAAAAATATAAATTATGAAAACATCATCGGACTAGTCGGCAGGGCTAATGCCGAACTTGCTCGCTATGATGGATTATTGCAAGCTATCGTAAATCCGGAAATATTACTTTCACCTTTAACTACGAATGAAGCGGTTTTATCTTCAAAAATTGAAGGAACTCAGGCGACACTGGATGAAGTTTTAAAATTTGAAGCAGGGATGGACTTACTGGAAGAAAGGAAAAAACAGGATGTGCAAGAGATTGTCAATTATCGCTCAACTTTAATATTAGCAGAGCAAGAATTACAAAATCGTCCATTGTCTCTTTTTCTTATCCGGCAAATGCACAAGGAATTAATGACCAGTGTCCGCGGCGCTGATAAACAACCAGGTGCGTTTCGCACTACTCAAAATTGGATAGGAATGGCTGGAGCACCAATTGAACAAGCCTTATTTGTTCCTCCCGAACCATCTGTTTTGCAGAATTACCTTAGCTTATTTGAAAAATATATCAAGAACGACGACTCTGATGTTTTGATTCAATCGGCAATTATCCACGCTCAATTTGAATTATTACATCCCTTTTTGGATGGAAATGGCAGGATTGGACGTTTATTGATACCGCTGTTTCTTTATTATAAAAATGTACTTTCGCGTCCAATGTTTTATTTAAGTTCATTCCTGGAAAATCATAGAGATGAGTACTATAAGCGGCTTCGGGAAATATCTAATAAAAATAATTGGGACGGTTGGGTAAAGTTTTACTTAAATGCAGTGGTAGAACAATCAAAAAAGAATAGTGCTAAAGTAAAAGAGATTTTAGACCACTATTTCAAAATGCGGGATTACATAGTTGAGCGCACTCGTTCCGGGTACGCCCATCAATTACTTGATGTAATTTTTGATAAGCCAATTTTCCGTTCGAGTGATATCCAGAAAAAGTCGAATATACCAAAACAAACGCTTATGCCGATGTTAAAGCAACTACAGGATGATAAAATATTAGTAGTCTTACGGCAAGCGAGCGGCCGGATGCCCGCTGTTATCGTTTTTCAAAAATTGTTGGAAATTACGGAAGATAAGCAATTTCAGTTTTAATACTTTATTCCGGAATCTCAAAAAATTTCTATTTCAGTTTATAATGTATTGGGGCAGAGAACTGCCATAATTTTAGATGAACAAGTAGAAGAGGAAGGACACCGTCTTATCTATGATTTTAAAAAATTGGCAAATGGTATCTATTTTCTCGTTTTAAAAACAAAGCAGTCCGTTGTGGCGCATAAAATAATCGTGTTGCATTAAATTTTAATACAGACAAAATTATGAAACGGTATGTATTTTCAACTTTCACTAATCGCCTTGGTACTGCCATCCGCTCCGTTGTTTGTGGCGGAACCCCTGGGCTTTTTACCCATGTGAACGACGACATCAAGCCGTTTACACGCAATGAAATCAGCGGCTATTTGCAAAAATTTATTTCCCAAATGGAGAAGCTGACCCACATTGACCGTTGCTGCCTGCACATTTAGTGGTGGCATTTTTATAAGAAATCAGTAATCAGTACTTCGGGAGAGTAAAATCCAAAAAATTGAGCTATGGAATTGACCCGGTACTTAAAGGGTTGAGCAGTAATGTCTTTTGATTTGAAATGAATTTATTAGGAGTAGAAAAATGAATCGTATCTTTTTTATAATCGGTGCCCTGTTTGGCGGGCTTGCTGTTGCGGCCGGTGCCTATGGAGCTCATGCCGGGGCGCAATATCTTTCCCCGGAGTCGGTGATAACATTTGGAAAAGCCGTGCGCTACCAAATGCATCATGGACTGGTTTTGTTAGCGGTTTCCTGGGCCCTCACCGCCTGGCCGAAACAGGCTAAACTTTTAACTATTGCCGGTTGGTTGTTTGTTGCCGGTGTTATTTTGTTTTCCACAACACTTTATATCATTGCCTTTACGGGACTTAAAATTGGCATCATCACCCCTTTTGGCGGGACAGCCTTTATTGCCGGATGGTTTTTACTTGCCTGGGCAGGCTGGAAGGAAAGAGCATAGTAAACGGATGGGCGGTGACTTCTGAAATTCAATCAGTAAAATTATAACCATTGTTTTTTTACGCCTCTTCCATTCAATTCATATTTATTTCAGAACATGCGTGTCTGGTAAAAATTTGAATTATTTCCAGAAATCCTGCAATAGCAAAGTATTATGTAAGCATTTGTTAAAAGGACTCGTTCAAAATCCATCTCCAACCACCTTCTGTGACTTCATACCGGAAGTCGGATGCGGCAGTTGCGACTTTCAGGGAACTGGGAGAGTTTGTAGAAAAATCTTATTGGTAAGAAAAAATTCTTTACTTCAACTCAAAACTATTATTTTATGTTTTAGTTCAGCACATTAGTGTCCGGTTTAGAATTGGAAATAGTCAATTAAAGTAAGTGATAGCAATGTGAAGAGCGAAGTCTTTTTATTGGAACTTAAAACCAACCCACTTCTGTACCCTGAGCGAAGTCGAAGGGTAATCCCCTCCCTTTTTTTGGAAGGGAGGGGAAATCCGCCGGCTGGCGGA
>JANTGS010000084.1 GCA_024762795.1 Flavobacteriaceae bacterium
CCATTGTAGTTATGATTTGTAGGAAAAACAAAACTACAAAAAGAGTGGGGATGGCATTAGCTTATCCCTTCTCTATTTTTTTTATCGGACAACAGTGTCTTTAAATATAGAATTTCCCGTTATTTCTAAGATCAGCAAAATTTTTCCTTGAAATTATTTTATTTTCCAATATACAAAGTGTATATTTGTGTATGTTTAGTCAGCTTTCAAAAAGAGAAATTCAGGCATTATCTGCCATCAGGCAACATTTGGTCAATTACAGCAAGATGCCCAGTGTAAGAGAATTGATGCGTAAACTGAAATATAAATCACCTCGTTCAGCATCGGTTATTATTAAAGATCTTGAAGAAAAAGGCATTTTGACCAAGAAAAATGATGGTAGTCTTTATTTAAACGAATTTGAACTTTCCGTAGACTACGGGACAAGAGAACAAACAATAAAAGTTCCTTTACTTGGAGAGGTTTCCTGTGGATTACCTATTTTTGCAGAAGAAAATATTGAGGCTGAAGTGCCTGTATCTATCAAATTGCTTAAAAAAGGTTTTCGGTATTTTTTACTGAGAGCCAAGGGAGACTCTATGAATAAAGCCGGTATCAATGATGGTGATCTGGTTTTGATCCGGCAGCAGCAACATGCCGAGAACGGCGATCAGGTAGTTGCCTTGATCGATGATGAAGCCACCATTAAAGAATATCATCATAATGGGAGTCTGATCGTTCTTAAACCCAGGTCCGATAATAAAAAATACCAGCCTATCATTCTATCGAATGAATTTAGAATACAAGGAGTAGTAGAAACAGTGATCTCCATTTAAACATTACTTAGAGTTTGTCTATAAAGTCCAATTTCTGCGTTGTTGCTCAAAATCTAAATCCTCAAATACACAAGTATTCTGCAGTTTATATTTATCGCACGCCTTGAATTTGAACTTTCTATCTCAAACTCTCGAGTTTATGGACAGACACTACTTATTTTAAGAAGTAGTTTACAACCTTTTATAAAAATCTCTTTCATTTAAAAAGCTTATTTTTGTAGTAAACTATTTCTATGGATTCTTTTTCGGATTTTAAAATATCAAGACAATTACAATATGCGTTAACCGATCTGAAACTCGAAAAGCCCACACCTATTCAGGCAGAGGCTTTTCCGGTGATTTTGTCAGGAAAAGATATGGTGGGTATAGCACAAACCGGTACCGGTAAGACTTTTGCATATTTGTTACCCCTACTTCAGGATCTGAAATTCTCTAAACAAAAAAATCCCAGAATACTGATCCTGGTTCCTACCCGGGAGCTGGTTATTCAGGTTGTGGAAGAAATTGAAAAACTTACTGAATATATCAATGTTAGGGTAAAAGGAGTTTACGGAGGTGTTAATATCAACACACAACGACAAACATTTGCAGAGGGTAGTGATATGGTTGTTGCAACACCTGGAAGATTATATGATTTGGTTCTCGATCAGGCATTGAAATTAAAATCGGTTAAAAAGCTTGTGATCGACGAAGTGGATGTGATGCTTGACCTTGGTTTCAGATATCAGCTGAATAACCTCTTAGAACTTTTACCGGAACATCGTCAGAATATCATGTTTTCTGCTACAATGACCGAAGAAGTAGATGCCCTGATTAATGATAATTTTAAAGGTCATAAAACAGTATCGATCGCAGTGAGCGGAACTCCGTTAGACAACATTGATCAATCCTGTTATGCCGTTCCAAACTTTTATACTAAAGTTAATCTTTTAATCTATATAACTAAAGATAAAAAACTGTATAATAAAGTATTGATATTTGTTAAGAATAAAAGAATAGCCGATAGATTATACGAGATTCTCGATGAAAAACTAGGAGATCAGGTTTCCGTAATTCATTCTAATAAAACCCAGAATTACAGGATTCGGTCCATTGAAAATTTCAATGCTGGAAAGACAAGAGTGCTGGTCACAACCGATGTGATGGCACGTGGTTTACATATTGAACAAATCTCACATGTAATCAATTTTGACACACCTGTTTTTCCGGAAAATTACATGCACAGAATAGGAAGAACAGGAAGAGCAGAGCAGGAGGGTACATCAATTCTTTTTTATACAGAAAAGGAACAACTGTTCAAAGATGATATCGAAACATTGATGGATATGAAGATTAAGAATTTTGACCTTCCTGATGAAGTAGAGATCTCAGAAAAATTAATTCCGGAAGAACAACCACAGATTATTGAGCCGTATTCAGGAAAAAGAGAAAGAGATCCTTCTTTGAATTCAGGATTTCACGAGAAAAAAGAGAAGAATAAAAAAGTAAATCTGGGAGGATCTTACAAACGAACAATTGCCAAAAAGTATAAAAAACCAAAAACCAGAGGAGATAAGATCTATAATAAACGTAAAAAGAGAAAATAACAATTTTCTGTAATTCATCTTTTGCTTGTCTTTTAAAAAATGAGGAATTTGTTCTTTTCCGATTAAAGTAGTTGTTTGTTTGAATTTTTGGTTGTTAATTTATCTTTTTAAAAATTCTCATGAAAAAATTACTCTCCCTACCACAGAATCTTGTAAAAAATTTTTATGAAATAGAAGAAAAAGATCCTCAGGATTGGTTTTGCGCTTCTGATCCGCCCGGGAATCGTATAGGATCAGGTGGGGGTACATCCTGGATCTTAAAAGAGGATAAGTCAAAAGATGAGAATAACCTGAATTTTCATGAATGGTTGAATCGTGAAAAACGTATCATCATTCATGCCGGAGGCCAAAGCAGACGTTTACCGGCCTATGCTCCTTCAGGGAAAATATTAACTCCTATACCCATATTCAGATGGGAACGTGGTCAAAGGATTGATCAAAATCTTCTAAATCTACAGGTTCCGTTGTATGAAAGGATCCTGAATAAGTCACCAAAACATTTAAATACACTCATTGCCAGTGGAGATGTTTATATCAGATCGGAAGGAATGATAGAGGAAATGCCTGATGCGGACATTGTGTGTTACGGAATATGGGCTGCCCCTGAACTGGCCAGCAGACATGGTGTATTCATCTGCAATAAGAAAAATTCGGAGGAATTACAGTATATGCTTCAAAAACCTTCAACAGGAGAATTACAAAAATTATTCCAGGATCATTTCTATTTGATGGATATCGGAATCTGGATATTAAGTGATAGGGCAGTTGAATTACTGGTTAAAAGATCAGGATATGAATTGGATAATCAGGGAAACTTGATCACACCTGAAGTGCTGAATTTTTATGATCTGTATACAGATTTTGGATTAAATCTGGGCACTCAGGCAAAGAGTAATGATAAAGAACTCAATCAACTCAGTGTAGCTATTCATCCTTTGCCAAAAGGAGAATTTTACCATTTTGGTACCAGTAAAGAGTTGATCTCTTCTATGCTGGCAATTCAGAACAGGGTCATGGACCAGCGCTCAATATTACATAAAGATATCAAACCACATCCCTCTATGTTTATTCAAAATGCAGAGGTAAAGCTTGGTCTGAAATCGGAACAAAGAAATTTATGGATAGAGAATTCTTATATTGGTAAAGACTGGTCAATTGGATCAGAACATATCATTACGGGAATTCCTGAGAACGATTGGAAAATTGAGATTCCGGATGGAGTCTGTCTTGATCTTGTTCCTGTTAATGAAGATGAATTTTGTATTCGTTTTTACGGATTCCAGGATGCTTTTAGAGGACCGGTAAACGACGATAAAACACTTTGGATGGGTAAGTCTGTAAAAAATTGGCTTTTCCATAGAGATATAAGTCTGGAAGATCTCAACATAGACCCTGATACAGATCTTCAATCGGCAGATATATTTCCGGTATTCAATAAAGGGGAAATCCAGGGAACATTTATTAACTGGTTGATCAATCCTGTTGATCAAAAGGAGTTTAAGAGGATCTATATAGCTGCAAATAGAATATCAGCCGATAAAATTATCGATCATACAAATTTAAAACGACTCTATAAGCAAAGAGATGTATTTAGAAATGATAATATTTTAATGCTTCATAAGAATCATAAAAAAAGTGTATTCTATCAACTCGATCTTGATGATCTGTCAAAAAGAGTTGTAAAAAACAATATTGATCTGACCCATAAAGTAATTCCGGATGATCCTTTTAATAAGATGCATGAATTTATGTTTCAGGCAAAAGTGAAACAATATAGGAATGAGGATTATAAAAAAGAGGAAAAGAATGCTTTTAAAGTTTTGCAGAGAAGTATAATCGAGACTTTAGGTTTTCAAAATCTTAATCCTGTTTTAAATGTTTTTCATGATCAGATTGTATGGGGAAGGAGTCCGGTAAGGATTGATGTGGCAGGCGGATGGTCTGATACACCGCCTTACAGTTTGTTTCATGGTGGAGCCGCAGTCAATCTTGCTATTGAATTGAATGGCCAGCCCCCTTTACAGGTTTATATCAAACCCTCAAAAGAATACAAGATCATCCTTCGTTCCATAGACGTAGGAACAAGAGAAGATATCAGTACTTATAAGGATATTCGCCATTTCAATCAGGTGGGTTCTGCATTTTCAATTCCTAAAGCCGCCTTATATATAGCAGGATTTCATCCCAATTTTGCTTTGGTAAAGTATAAATCTCTTAAAGATCAGCTTAAAGATTTTGGCTCCGGAATAGAGATTTCTACTCTTGCTGCCATCCCAAAAGGTTCAGGACTGGGAACAAGTTCAATTCTTGCTTCAACTGTCCTGGGAGCTTTATCAGACTTTTGTGGTTTTGGATGGGATCAAAATCAGATCAGTCATAGAACTCTCGTTCTGGAGCAACTGTTAACAACAGGCGGAGGCTGGCAGGATCAGTATGGTGGCACCTTACCCGGAGTTAAACTACTTACAACAAAAGGAGGAAGTAATCAAACACCTGAAGTTAAATGGGCTCCTGATTTTTTGTTTACGCGCCCCGAAAATAAAGCTTGTATGTTGTTGTATTATACAGGTATTACAAGGGTAGCGAAGAATATTCTCGGAGAGATCGTACGTGGCATGTTTTTAAATGAACAAACAAATAATGCTATTTTAAGAGATATTAAACTTCATGCTTATGATACTTTTGATGTATTGCAACGTGGAGATCTGGCAGGTTTTAGCAGATGTGTGAATAAGACATGGGAACAAAAGCAGCAACTGGATGCCGGTACAAATCCGCCGGAAGTACAAAAACTGATCAATCTTTTTAAGGATTATGCTGCTGCCTATAAAATTCCGGGTGCCGGTGGCGGAGGCTATATCTATATTATTGCTAAAAGTCCGGAAGCTGCTGTTAAGATCAAAAAGATTCTGAATGAAAATCCACCAAATAAACTTGCACGATTCGTCGATATGAGCCTATCGCTTACGGGATTTCAGGTAACCAGATCTTGATTTCGCTTTTGATTTCTTTCGTTTTGTAAAATCCAGATCCAGCACATTAAAATTGTCGGCAGCTTTTACAAGTAAAGTGGAACCGATGCTTTTAAATAAATGATTGGTTTTCAAGATGAATTCTGCTTGCTTCTCAATCTTGTAATTAGGAATACCAACCAGAGTTAGATCGGTGAATTCGGAATAATCTTTAATGATGTCATAAAAAGCCTTTTGTTCAACAGCATTGTTAATGATCTTTATTTCAACATTAACCCTTAAGTCTTCCACGAGTTTTGAGATCTTTTTGCGTATAATCTTTTTATCAACATTGTTATTATTAACAAACAATACTCTGATATTGGTTTTATTCCACATGGGAGAGGCAATGATAAAACGGGCAATATTCAACATCATCTCTGCATTTTTACTGTCGGTCTCACGCCACCACAAATCAACAGTTTGATAATTACCAAATTTAGCTTTTCTGTCAAAATCAAGATAAAGTAAATTATAATCTAAAAAGAGAAGCGTTTCTGTCATCTCCGAATATTCTTTCGAGTTTTCCAGTCCTTTTGGCCATCCCATCATGATCGTATTCGGTTCTACACCGGAAAAACCAAAGGTTGTGGCAATGTTTGTAATTCCCTGATAAATATTGTTCACTTTAATTTGACGGGCAAAGATACCGAGTTCCTTAAAAGTCTCATCTCTTACAACCTGTTCTGCTCTTTTTAAAGGCCTTTTACTGTCTTTATCTAAAATGAGCTTAAAATTGGTAACAATTCCTGTTCTTCCGGAAACGGTCTTCGCTAGTTCCAGCAAATAATGCCTGTGATCACTTTCTCCACTGAAAAGAATGATATTCGGATTCCAGTTAGAATCCTCATCAACTTTGGCATCGATCTGTTTTAAACCGGCATTAACAATGTTTTCCCATACACTGCGCCATACATCGTTGGATTGTAGTTTTACTTCTTTGCGCTGAAGCCAGAAATACAACCCCCCAATTACGGTAAGGGCTCCAAGCATAGCGAGCATATCAAGTTTAAACATAACACCAAAAGATGCTATAAATCCAAGCAAACCGATCCATCTTTTTATCTTAAACGATGGCTGAAAATCAGGATTTGCCCAGCTTTCTAGAAAATATGAGATATTGATAAAACCATAGGCTGTTAAATAGAACATAGAGACCACACGGGCGATCACATCAAGTTCACCAATCAGAATACCCGCTTCGGCAATTAAAAAAACCAGTAAAAGTGCATTTACAGGTTCGTTATTTAACCCTCTGCCTTTACTGAAGATCTTAGGGGTAACTTTATCGATCGACATGGCTTGCAGGATCCTTGGCCCTCCCAAAATACCTCCTAAAGCTGAGGATAATGTGGCGCCCCATATACCGGCTACAACAGCAGGGGCAAAGAGAGCGATCTTCATCAGAATATTGTAATCGGTTTTTAGTACCTCTGAATTGATGTTGTAAGCCATAAAAATCGCTAGTCCTATATATACCAGTAGTCCTACACCAATAGCTGATAAAGTACCTACGGGGATAGATTTTTTAGGATCTTTCAGATCTCCGCTCATAGCAATTCCGGCTGTAAATCCGGTAACGGCAGGGAAAAATATCGCAAAGGCAACCTCCATAGTTACAGATCCCTCAGTTGCAACCATATGTACAGTTTCAGGTGCAAATTCTCTGGTTCCTAAAAAGATAGATAGTAAAGATATAATTATGGCCGTAAGAATAAAGAACTGGGCTTTTAAAGCAACTGAAGTACTGATCAAAGCCAGGGCAGTAAGTAGCACCAATGCAATGGTTCCTGTAATTCTGTAATCGTTGATGGTCATTCCCAAATCAAAATAACCATTAAAGCTTTCGGCAAAACCAATTAAGTAGAGAGCAATGGAAAAGGCGGTACCTACATAGAGTGCTATACCAATAGAGCCTCCAATCGGGACTCCCATACTCCTGGAAAGCACATAATAAATTCCTCCGGCTCCAATTTTTTTATCTGTAGCTACAGAGGAAACACTTAAACCTGTTGTGATGGCAATGATATGTGCTATGATAATGATTGTAATGGCACCGATTAAACCTTCATTACCTACAACCCATCCCAAACGCATATACATAATCACACCTAGAATGGTAAGTATCGAAGGAGTAAATACTCCTGCAAAGGCTCCGAATTTTTGTTTTTTTGGCATTACTTAAAGATCAAACTATTTAAAAAAATAAAGGGTCAATATAGTTAAACTTTTTAATAAAGTTAACACTGTTAAACTGTAAAAAACAAGAAAACACCATGAATATTGTGCAGAGGAAGGTAAAAGGGAGTTAAGATTCAAGATTTACATTCAAGATTAAAAACTTCTCTAAGTAGATTCTCCGTTTTCCTAATAAATATCAGTAAATATTTAAAAGAGTATATGTAACTTTTCCTAAAATTTAAGCAGATGAAAAAAATATTGTCATTTTCTTTTTTTCTGATGATCTGCGGGCCTTTATTATTTGCTCAAAAAAAGAATGATAACTTTCGATTACATATCCGTAAAACCAATCTTCCCATTGAAATTGATGGAAAAATAGACGAAGAAGCCTGGAAACATACAGAGGTTGCTAAAGATTTCTTTATGGTACTCCCTTTGGATACCGGAAAAGCCGTTCAGCATTCTGAGATTCTGATGACCTATGACAAAAAGTATATTTACCTGGCTGGAATTTTTTATAACAATACCAAAGGCCCTTATTTTGTTGAATCCTTAAGAAGGGACTTTTCCTTTGGGAAGAATGATAATTTCTTGATCTTTATTGATCCTTTTAACAATCAGACCACCGGTTTTTCTTTTGGTACCAATGCAGCCGGGGCGCAATGGGATGGAACGATGTACAACGGAGGTAAAGTAGATTTGAACTGGGACAGTAAATGGGTTTCTGCTGTAAAACAGGATAAGGAAAAATGGGTATGTGAGATGGCAATTCCTTTTAAATCGATACGGTATAAAAAAGGAGTAAAAGAGTGGGGGATCAATTTTAGCAGACTGGATCTGAAAACAAGTGAAAAGTCAAGCTGGACCCCAATACCCCGCCAGTTTCCCACGGCTTCTTTAGCCTATACCGGCGTACTTGTGTGGGATACAGTACCTCCAGTTCAGGGAACCAATATTTCAGTAATTCCCTATGTTTTGGGAGCTGTAATCAGTGAGAATAATGATAAAAATGATCTTGTTTATGATAAAAAAACAGGAGGAGATGTGAAATTTGCCCTCAGCTCATCCCTAAATCTCGACCTGACCGTAAATCCGGATTTTTCTCAGGTAGAAGTTGACCGGCAGGTAACAAATCTGGACAGATATGAATTGTTCTTTCCGGAAAAACGTCAGTTCTTTTTAGAAAATGGCGATCTCTTTGCTAATTTTGGTTATCCAACCATCCGGCCTTTCTTTTCAAGACGTATCGGACTGGGTGTGCCGATTCAGGCCGGAGCAAGAATGAGTGGAAATTTAAATGAAGACTGGCGGATAGGAGTGATGGATATCCAGACTTCCGGTATGGAGGAAACCGGATTACCAAATTAGAATTTCGGGGTAATATCATTACAAAGAAAAATATTCAGCCGTTCTAACATCGGTATGATGTTTGTAAACAAGCAATCTTTTAATTATCCTGAAGATACCGAGGAATATCATTCCACTTTTTTAAAATACAACCGAAATATAGGGTTGGAATACAATTTAGCTTCCTATAATAATCTATGGACCGGTAAAGCCTTTATCTTAAAGTCATTTTCACCGGAAGAATCGGGTAAAGGAATCTCGCAGGCAGCTCATATCGAATACAAAAGTAAGAGCTGGAACTGGAAGGTACAGGAAGAATACGTCAGTGAACAATTTTCAGCTGAAGTAGGATTTATTCCCCGAAAGGGATATATCAGATTGAGTCCATCTGCCGGTTATTTGTTTTTTCCAAAGAAAAGTAAGATCCAAAGTCACGGACCTAAAATCTATTCCAGTTACTTCTTCAATGAAAAAATGGAGAAAACCGACCATGTAAATGTACTCCAATATTCAATAAATTATGAGAACAGAAGTTCACTTAAAATGAATGTGTTTAATGAATACGTCAAATTGCTCGAGCCCTTTGATCCAACAGGAACAGGCAAGGATTCGCTGGCAGCAGGTACAGAACATCACTGGAACGGGCTCATAATAAATTATTTATCCAAGCCGCAAAGTATGTTTACTTATTCTGTAAAAAGTAGAGTAGGAGGGTATTATGAAGGTGGAAGCCGGTTTTTTATAAGCAATGAACTGGGTTACCGTTTTCAGCCTTATGTAAGCCTTAGTTCGAACATAAGCTATAATTATATCAGCTTGCCTGATCCCTGGAATTTGACCGATTTCTGGCTGATCGGATCTAAGATCGATATCACTTTTACCAATAAAATCTTTTTTTCAACCTTATTCCAGTACAATGAACAAACTCAGAATTTTAATCTGAATTCTCGCTTTCAATGGCGTTATTTGCCAGCATCAGATCTTTTTATTGTTTATACCAACAATCATTTGCTCAATGAGAATACAGGTAAAAGCTGGTCATTAACTCTGAAATTAACTTATTGGTTTAATTAGTACTTATGAGTAAAATATTTCAATTTTTCTTAATTTATAAATGATGTTATTATGTATATTTGTTAACTACTGGAAATTATTTGGAGATCCACATTTAAACTATATAGTTTTTTGACCTTAAAGAAGATTTTGCTTTTTTCCGTCTAAAATTTATGGTCAATAATGACTCCAAAAGTT
>JANTGS010000085.1 GCA_024762795.1 Flavobacteriaceae bacterium
GTTGCTAACCAGATATATCAGTGATCTTCTATACCGGCATGAATGTGTAATCATTCCTGATTTTGGTGGATTCGTTACCAATATCAAGTCGGCTAAAATTAATACTTTTTCCAACACCTTTTATCCTCCCTACAAACAAATTAGTTTTAATGCCTTTTTAAAGGAAAATGATGGCTTGCTGGCCAATTATATCGCTTCAGTGGATCATATTACGTATGAGGCTGCTTTAAATTTTATAAAATTTGAAGTGGAAGAGTGGAAAAAAAGACTAAAAAATGAAGATCTGATCCTTGAAAAGCTGGGGTATTTATCGCTCAAGAAAGATAAGATCATTTTTGAACCTGATACCAATGTAAATTATTTAACCTCCTCTTTTGGGCTTTCCAATGTTGTGAGTCCGGAAATTAAAAGAGAGATCCATAAAAAGCAGGAGGAAGAACCGGAAGAAAAAGCACCGGTTTATCTTAACCCAGAAAAGAGAAGTACTCTTGAGTATTTAAAATACGCTGCCATATTTCTTTTAGGAATTTCCGCTTTGGGAATCGGGAACAGGTTGTATAATAATTATCAAAGCAAGCAAATGGTGGCTGTTGCCGAAAAGAATCAGAAAGAAGTGGAAAAAAAGATTGAAAATGCCACTTTCGTGATCAGCAAACCACTTCCTACTATCGATCTGCAGGTGACAACTTCAAATACTTCCTCAAAAAGTTATCATGTCATTGCCGGAGCTTTCCGTTTTCCGGAGAATGCCGAGAAGAAACTTAGACAATTGGAAGAGGAAGGCTTTAATCCCAGAATTCTGGGAGTAAACAAGTGGGGACTTACCATTGTAACTTTTGACAGTTTTGATAATGAGCGGGAAGCAATCAACAGTTTAAACAGGATCAAAAGAAATAAAGACAAAAAAGCCTGGCTGCTGGTACAAAAATTTTAATTTTATTTACATTTTCAACTTCTATTTATGGCTGCCAGAACTCCCAAAGATTCTTTAACTATATTAACCGATCTGGTATTACCGGCCGAGACCAACCCCCTTGATAATTTATTTGGCGGGGAACTTTTGGCGCGTATGGACCGGGCTTCGAGTATTGCTGCCCGTCGTCATTGTAAACGTATTGTGGTTACAGCATCGGTAAATCATGTAGCTTTTAGTAAAGCGGTTCCGTTAGGAAGTGTTTTAACTATTGAAGCTAAGGTTTCAAGAGCTTTTTCTTCTTCGATGGAGATCTTTGTAGATGTATGGATTGAAGACCGTGAATCAGGTGAAAAAGAAAAGGTAAATGAAGGGATCTATACTTTTGTTGCTGTAAATGAAACCGGAAATCCGGTAAAAGTTCCTGCCATTGTTCCGGAAACGGAGCTTGAAAAAGAACGTTATGAAGGCGCTTTAAGGCGAAAACAACTCAGTTTGGTACTGGCCGGGAAGATGGATCCGCACGAAGCCACCGAATTAAAAGCCTTATTTACCTAAAAATCTTAAAACTTATCAATTACGTTTTCAATACCACTGAGGTAAGACCGCCCAAAAAGGTTTAAATGAACCAGATTTGGGTACAGGTTATGTATGGAAATTCGTTCTTCCCAGCCTTTTTCCAGGGGAAGGAATTGATTGTAATAGTGTAAATATTTGCGGTTAAAGCCACCAAACATTTGTGTCATGGCAATATCCATTTCCCGGTTTCCGTAATATACTGCCGGATCGATCAGATAGGGGGTCTGGCCTTTACCGCACATCATATTTCCCGACCACAGATCACCGTGGATCAGTGCCGGCTTTTCTTGAGGGAGCAGTTCGGGCAAACGGAGGAAGAAATTTTCAAAAGACCGGAGATGATGTGAGTTTAATCGATGCTCATCAAAGGCCATTTTCATCAAAGGAGTGATCCGGTTTACTATAAAAAAATGATCCCAGGAGTTTTTGGGGGTGTTGATCTGTTTTAAGGATCCGATATAATTATCGTATTCCAGTCCGAAATAAAGATGGGTGTTTTGATGTAATTCAGCCAGTTCAGCAGCAAATTTTTCCCAGAATGAATGTTTAAGACTTTCTTCTTCAATAAATTCAAGGATAAGAAACTGATGCCCCGCTTCGGTAAAATGGGCTATTGGTTGAGGAGTTTTTACACCGGCCTTTGTGAGAAGTTTTAAAGCTTTTGATTCTTTTTGAAGCATTTTTGGGAAATCCTTCTCCCGGTTGATCTTTACCACAAAATCTTTTGATAGAGTTTCTATTTTAAAAACCTCATTGATATCACCACCGCTAAGCGGGATGATCCTTTGGATCTTTTCCGTAAGGTATTTTTCAAGAATTTCTTTATAGATCATTTTTAAAAATCATTCAATCCTGATCATATCACCGGTTGACATTTTATCAATACCAAAAATATTCCTGAATTTAGTCAGAGTTGGAAAATCCACACAATGCATAGGATAGAGATATTCGGGTTGTTCTTTCTTAAAATATTCAATTGTTCCTTTTACCGCTTCAGTTTCTTTTTCAAAAAGGTGAAAACCTCCAATTACCGCATAGAGATCTTGCCCGGTCACTTGTTTAGCATATTCGCAAATATTGGCTATACCCGAGTGGGAACAACCTGTTACCACAATAACCCCTTTATCACTTTTTATGGCGATTGCAGTATCATCAGAAATGGGTTTACCTTTATACAAGCCTTTTTCAAAAGTGGTTTTGCGTGGGATCTCTCCTAAAAAGAAGATTCCTTTGATAAATTCCAGTGGCCTTTGGGTTGTTGTAATTTTAAAATCAGTCAATAATTTTTCAGTTTCAGTATCAGGTAATTTTTTAAGAATTTCAGGGTGTATGATCAATTTTTTTGCAGATTTAAAATCGTGAAAACGCAATCCACCGGCATGATCCCAGTGATGGTGAGAAAGAATAACAAAATCGGTTATTTGCAGATCGATATTCAGCTTTTTTGCATTTTCCTTATAAATACCAGTATGCCCTGAATCAAAAAGAATGCTTTGATCATTGATCTCTATAAAAAAAGAAAGACCCCATTCGGCAAAACAGGTTTTCGCTGCAGCGTGCCCTATCTGATTCTCGACAAGTATAGTAATTTTCATCTGTAAAAGAATTTAAAGGTAAAGATACGGACATATTATTTACGCACAAATTTTCTGTTGTACTTCCTATTTTTTAGGGCAGAAAATATTTAAAATCCACCCTGACCTTTAAACCTTTTTTGTATTTTTAAACTTTAAAATAAAAACAAGAAATACAATGGCAAACGACAAAGAAAAAGAAGCAAAATTAAAAGCATTACAGTTAACTTTAGATAAACTTGATAAAACATACGGCAAAGGTGCAGTGATGAAAATGGGGGAGGTTGTTCATCAGGACGAGAACGCAATTTCTTCTGGCTCACTGGGGATGGATATAGCGCTGGGTGTTGGGGGATATCCAAGAGGAAGAGTGATCGAGATCTTTGGCCCGGAATCTTCAGGAAAAACCACTTTAGCCATTCATGCTATAGCTGAAGCTCAAAAAAGCAATGGTATTGCCGCCTTTATTGATGCTGAACACGCTTTCGACCGGTTTTATGCGGAAAAACTGGGAGTAGATATTGATAACCTGATTATATCTCAACCTGACTACGGGGAGCAGGCACTCGAAATTGCCGATAATCTGATCAGTTCGGGAGCGATTGATATTATTGTAATCGATTCGGTTGCTGCTCTAACCCCAAAGAGTGAGATTGAAGGAGAAATGGGAGATTCTAAAATGGGATTGCATGCACGATTGATGTCCCAGGCGTTAAGAAAATTAACAGCTACGATCAATAAAACAAATTGTACAGTAATATTTATCAATCAGTTGCGTGAGAAAATTGGAGTGATGTTCGGTAACCCGGAAACCACCACCGGAGGGAATGCTCTAAAATTTTATGCTTCGGTTCGACTCGATATCAGAAGAAGAACCCAGATTAAAGACGGGGATACGGTTTTAGGAAACCGTACCAAAGTAAAAGTGGTAAAAAACAAAGTTGCGCCGCCTTTTAAAACAGCAGAATTCGACATTATGTATGGTGAAGGAATCTCTAAAGTAGGGGAGATTCTCGATCTGGGTGTTGAATACGGAATTATTAAAAAGAGTGGATCCTGGTTCAGTTATGGGGATACAAAATTAGGTCAGGGTCGTGATGCGGTAAAAAATATCATTGCTGATAATCCGGAGCTGGCAGATGAACTGGAAGGAAAGATCAAAGATAAGATCAATAATCCGGAAGAGTAAAAAACAAAAGGCTGTCAACTGACAGCCTTTTTTGTTTAAATTTTGATCAATATTATCTATCTATTGCTCCTCTCTTTTTCAATAAATTTCTCCAGTGCCATGGTCATAGAAGGGGTTTCCTTGGTAGGAGCAGCAATATCCACTTTTAATCCGGCATCTTCTGCAGCTTTTACAGTTGTATTTCCAAAAACAGCAATTTTGGTATTATTTTGCTTGAAATCGGGGAAATTCTTAAACAGTGATTTAATTCCTGAAGGGCTAAAGAAGACCAAAATATCGTAAAACACATCTTCAAGATCACTCAGATCACTGATTACTGTGTTGTAAAAAATTGCTCTTTTCCATTTTAATCCCAGATCGTCTAAAACTTTTGGAATGGAAGGCTTTAATTTATCGGAAGAAGGCAACAGGAAATTCCCATCTTTATATTTTTTAAATAAAGGAACCATTTCTTCAAAATTCCTTTTTCCTACATAGATCTTACGTTTTCTGTAAACTACATATTTTTGCAGATAATAAGCAATTGCTTCTGACTGGCAAAAATAACGCATATCATCCGGAATTTTATAACGCATATCTTCAGCTAATCTAAAGAAATGATCTACCGCATTTTTACTGGTAAAAATAACTGCATCGTGATCGGAAAAATCAATCTTTTGTTCTCTCACCTCTCTGGCAGATTTACCTTCAACATGAATAAAAGATCTAAAATCGATCTTTACTTTTTGCTTTTCGGATAATTCAAAATAAGGTGATTGTTTGGTTTTGGGTGCCGGTTGAGAAACAAGTATACTCTTTACTTTCATCTTTTTCTACTTAACTAACAATTTATATGATACTATAAAAGGTGTTATTTCAAGTGTGCAAAGGTACAAAAATAAATAAAAATAAGTGTTAAAATTTAACCGATCATTTCTAAGAATATTAATCAATCTGATTGAAGCGAAAATTAACAAAATTAATGCAACAAAAGTTACAAGAAATTTTTGTAACGAATAAGGAGAATAATTGATGATGAGCAGTAATGGAAATAAATAAATAGTCATCAGGCCTAAATTATTAATTTTCAAAAAGGTAAGATGATTTTGTTGTTCGGTTTTTTCAAATACAGCACCCAAAAAAACACCTGTGATATATCGTAAAAGAATAAATAAAACGGTTACCAGTAGAACTTTAAGATAGAAAAGAAAATCATAAGTGGTTTCCATCAGATTATAGCTCCTCAGCAGATAAAAGACAAGAAGTGAAATGTTAAAAATAATGACTAAAAGCAGTAATCCGTGGAAAAAGTTGAAGATCAGAGGCTTCGAGTTTGAGTACTCTGTATAGTATTTATCGGAGTAATAAAGTGAAAAAAGTTTGTCAAATCTTTCATTGTAAAGATATTTAGCCAAAGAGATCAAAATCAAAACCACTAAAAAAATGATCGTGATCCAGTCATGAGAAACAATAAATCTTTCCTGCCCTTCAAACATTAGTTTACAACTTTTACCTTAATCTTATTTCCTTGAAATCCGTCTCCTAAATTGTAAAAACGAAGAGAGATCCGGAAGGTGGTCTCTTTGTCATATTCAATATCCGGAGCGGTAAAGGAGGTTTTTAAGGTCCTTTTTTCTTTTGCCTTCATTAGTTCCAGATCTTCAAATTCTAAAGCGATTTCCTTTAAAACCTTCTTTTTCTTTTGGAAAACTCCAAGGATCTCAACATTTTCAAAAGTAATATCTTTTTGATAGCTATTAAAGATTTCGAAAGATAATTTAACTTCTTTTCCGGGTGTGAGTATCATTTCATTTCCGGGCAGAGTGCATTTTACCTTTTGGAAAGTTGTAAAGTTATTAATGGCAATTCCCTTGAGTTTTTTGTCTCCTTTCATTACCAAAAGAGGTCCTTTAACAACATCACTCACCGCATAAACATCTTTATGCTGCATATAGGCTTCTGAGTTGTCTATATCGTACTGACTTTTTCTGCCCCGGAGAATACTGTATACATGTGTTCTGATTCCGGTATAAAAATAATAGATAGAAGCACTTCCGTAAGCATAATTTAAAAAGACCAAAGGTTTCCGTTGGGTCTTTTTTTCAAGTTTATAGACCCAGGTTTTGGCCAGATGTGGTTCCAGTACAACCGGAGAGAGTTTTTCGCTGGCAAAGAATACTCTGGCTAGCAGCAAAATTGCCAATTGAATCATGGCAATATAAAGCAGTTTCTTTCTTAGTTTAGGATGATTTACAAAAAAACGGAAAGAAAACAGGATCAGCGGTATTAAAATTACAACGGTCCATTGAGCCTGAGGATTCGATTTAAAAGAACTGAAGAAAAAAACGATAAAAAATCCGTAAACGATATATTTTAAAGCCTTTTCAAAATAATCTTTGGCCTTTTCCTTAAAAAAGGCATAATAAATAAGAGGAAAAGTAATCCCTACAATGGCAATCTGATTTACAAAATGCATCAGGGTGTATTCCAATTTATATTTTTTAGCTCCACGTTCGATCAGGTGGTATCTGAAGGAAGGATAATCATTGATGTACTGCCAGTAAAGATGCGGAAGGAACAATAACAATCCGAACCCTGAAGCAACCCAAAAGCGTTTGTTTTTTAGGAGTTTAAGGTTTGAAAGAACAGTAAAAAATATCACCAGTATTCCGTGATATTTAGAATAGAGCATACCTACCATAGCAAAACCGAGTCCGAAAGTGTACCACCAGTTCTCTTCTTTTAAAAAACGTTGATAAAAATACAGAAAGATGGCCGTAAACAATAAAAGAGGAGTATCCGGAGTAGTGATAAAACCATAAATATTAAGCATGGCCGTTGAAACAATCAATACAAAAAAGAGCCAGATATAATTGTTTTTGTTTTTTAGGTCGATCAGTTTCCAGATCACAATCAGCATCAGCGTAAAGCTCAGCGTTGAAAAAAACCGGACTCCCATTTCACCATCAAAAAATAAGCTGCTGATTTTGATCCACAAAGCCACCAGAGGCGGATGGTCAAAATAACCAAATGCCATATTTTGTGACCACACCCAGTAATAAGCCTCATCTTCTATAACCTCACTAAAAATGATCTGAAGGAAATTGATGACAAAAAAAAGTAATAGGAAAAAGATAAACTGATGTCTTTGTTTTTGCAGTATTTTCATAGATTTAATTTAACACAAAATTAGCAATAATTTATTTTACCTTTGCCAGAGTAAATAAAATACTATGCAAGATACACTAGTTATCATTCCTACATATAACGAAAAAGAAAATATTGAGAATATTATTCGGGCTACATTTTCACAAAAGAAAGCTTTTGATATTCTGATTGTTGACGATAGTTCTCCTGATGGTACGGCTCAGATCGTACAAAGATTACAAAAGGAATTTCCTAAAAGTCTGTTCCTGGAGATCAGAAAAGAAAAGAATGGATTAGGAGCTGCCTATATTCACGGATTTAAATGGGCTTTGGCAAGGGATTATGAATTTATTATCGAAATGGATGCCGATTTTTCTCATAACCCTAAAGATCTGGTAAGATTATACAATGCCTGTTTAAAAGATGGAGCCGATCTGTCTATTGGTTCGCGCTATTCAAAAGGAGTTAATGTGGTTAACTGGCCAATGAAAAGGGTATTGCTTTCTTATTTTGCATCTAAATATGTAAAGATCGTAACCGGAATTCCGGTTGATGATACCACTGCCGGATTTGTATGTTACAGAAGAAAGGTGCTGGAAACCATACAACTGGATAAGATCAGGTTTGTGGGATATGCTTTTCAGATTGAGATGAAGTTTAAGGCTTGGAAACACGGTTTTAATATCAAAGAAGTTTCAGTAATTTTTACCGACAGAACTTTAGGGGAATCAAAAATGAGTAAAACGATCATTACAGAAGCAGTTTTCGGAATTATTACCATGAGATTTAAAGGTCTGCCAAAAAGTGATATTAAAAAGATAAAATAATTTTAAGATGAGTTCGGTTTTAATAAAAAATGCCTTTGTGGTTAATGAAGGGAAAGTTGAAAAAAAAGATCTTCTGATCTTAGGGGAGATGATTGCTGATATTTCAGATCATATTCATGATTTTCCCGCAGATAGTCTTATTATTGATGCCGAAGGAAAGTATTTGCTTCCCGGAATAATTGACGATCAAGTACACTTTCGTGAACCGGGATTAACACATAAGGCTGATATTGCTTCCGAATCTAAGGCTGCTGTTGCAGGGGGAATAACCTCCTTTATTGAAATGCCAAATACCATTCCTCAGGCGGTAACTCAGGAAATACTGGAAGATAAATTTATAACGGCATCAAAAAAATCCTACGCCAATTATTCATTTATGATTGGTGGCACCAATGACAATCTGGAAGAATTGCTCAAAACCGATCCGAAAAGGGTTGCCGGGATCAAATTGTTTTTAGGCTCTTCTACAGGAAATATGCTAGTTGATGATGAAGAGATTCTTGAAAAGATATTTTCTTCTACCCCAATGCTGATCGCAGTACATTGTGAAGATGAAGACACCATCAAGAGAAATCTGGCCGAATACAAAAAAAATTACGGAGACGATATTCCTGTAAAATATCATCCGGTGATCAGAAGTGCGGAAGCCTGTTGGCTCTCCTCTTCCAAAGCGGTGTCTCTTGCCAAAAAAACCGGGGCTAGACTGCATGTTTTCCATCTTTCCACAGCAAGAGAAATGGAACTTTTTACCAATAAAATTCCATTGGAAGAAAAACAGATTACTGCTGAGGTTTGTGTACATCACTTGTGGTTTGATGACAATGATTACGATAAAAAAGGAACATTTATCAAATGGAATCCGGCTGTAAAATCGGCTAAGGACAAAGAGGGTTTGTGGGAAGCTTTACTCGATGATCGTATAGATATTATTGCAACCGATCACGCGCCGCATACACTGGAAGAAAAACAAAGGGTTTACACCAAAGCACCTAGTGGTGGCCCGCTGGTTCAACATGCACTTCCGGCCATGCTTGAAAAAGTTAAAGAAGGGAAGATCACTTTAGAGAAAACGGTAGAAAAGATGTGCCATAATCCGGCCAGGATCTATAAAATAGAAAAAAGAGGATTTATAAAAAAAGGCTATTTTGCCGATTTGGTTCTAGTTGATATAAATAAGCCCTGGGAGGTTTCCAAAGAGAATGTTTTATACAAATGCGGATGGTCTCCTTTTGAAGGAACCACTTTTAGCAGCAATATATCACATACTTTTATAAATGGTACTCTGATATATAATCAAGGAGTATTTGATGAAATCACCAAAGGAAAACGATTAATATTTAACAGATAAATGAAAAGAGAATTTTTTTATATCCTGTTGATCATTTTTGTAATTTCCTGCAAGGGGAAAACTAATTTTGAAAAACCAAAAGATCTGATCCCTGAAGATCAGATGGTTAATATCATTACCGATCTGTGTCTCGCCCAGGGAGCTACGAGTGTAAATAACGCAGAGCAGGAGAAATCGAATAAATATGTTTTTCTGGTCTATGATAAATACGGAATAGACAGCACACGTTTTGCAAGTAGTAATTTATATTATGCTTCTAATGCTGAAGAATATAAAAAGATCTTTACCAAAGCTTATGATCGTTTGGAAAAAATGAGAGAGCTTTATACTTCTGATGGTGATTCCATCCTGAAAAAACAAATAGATTCGATAAACAAATTAAAAAAGAAAAGGGAAAAATATAATATTAAAAGTCATAAAAAACCTTAACCAAGATCTTTAAGATAATTCTTGCAGATAGATTCGATGGTTTTTTTGAGAGGTTCAAAGGAATAGTTTAAAGCATTTTTAATTTTTTTGGAGCTGTAATATTTTTTTTGATGCGAAGCTCTTG
>JANTGS010000086.1 GCA_024762795.1 Flavobacteriaceae bacterium
CCCCTATTCTTTATTGTTGAGTGTTCGTATTAAAAGATGACTGAAATTGCTTGGAAATAGAAGATTCTCTGCTTAAATTGTTCCGGATTTAACAGATAGACAGTGTAAGGAATAAATGTAATGAAAACGAAACAATAATTATTTCACAAACTTTATTGCCGAACTTAATAATTGTATATAAACTAGAAAAATTAGTATTTAATACAAATAATTTCTTTGGAAGGAATCTAAAATTATGAATAATTTTCTGTAAACAAAAGCATAATACATTATTAAAAAAGTGGCAGGAAGCAATTCATGTAAAAATAGCTGCTTCCTGCCTTGTTCATTCCTTAAAAGAAAGGAGGTAATGTGATAAAGATATAAAAATCTGTTAAAAAATATTAATGATTCTCCTTTCTATAAGAAACGGAGGAGGTCTAAAATTTAAAATCTATTAAAATGAAAAGAACAACATTAAAAATTATTGGAGCAATAGCTTTTGTATTCATAGCTTTTTTCAGTTTGCAAATGGATAATGTAGAAGCCTCTATTCCAATTCATGCTGGAGATGGGTGGTGTACATGTAAAAGTGGTGTTTGTCAGGATGCTAACCTGATTGGATTTAGAAAAACCTGCCATAGCTTTACAAGTGGTACAAATCCAAGTGATGGAGCTTGCAAGCCATATTCTGGAAGCTGTAATTAAATTTGAAAGAAGTAGGAGATATTTATATCCCCTACTTCTTTATTTATCAATATTATTTATGAAATTATTTAGATTTTTACTGGGATGCTCAATTTTGCTTTATGGTTGTAGTAAAGAAACCGAAGTTAATAGTTTAGATTATTATGATGTTCAGTATATTCAACAGAATGAGAACACACAATATCTTGAAAATATTGAAATTACCAAACAAATTGTTGATACCACAATAGAATGTTCTTTATCCGGTTATTTTTTTATTTACAATGATGAACTTTGTTTTGCAGACCTGTATTTTAATTATATCTATAAATTTGATACTGGGTTAAATGCTATACAAAGATTTGCCGGAAAAGGCAGGGGCCCAAATGAAGTACCTGATTTTATGTATTGTGTACCTGTGAAAAAGACATTTGTTTTGGTTTCGCCCAGTAACAGTTATATGTATAATTATTCCAAAAAAGGGAAGAAAACCAAGAAGGTTAAAATTCAATGGAAATCAACTATGGAAGAAGCACTTAAACTGGCGCAAGATCCTGTCCCTTCCAATTATTATTGTTATGAGTTTGATTTTGGAGTTAATGATATTGTTAAAGCATGGTCGGCAAATCAAATCGCCATAGGATTAACAGCCTCATGGGAAAAGTTTAATGGATACTTTAATACAGGCCTGTACTATAATTATTCTAGAATTTTAGCAATTGTTGACATTGATAACGGTGAAATAAAAAGAATTATCGGTCGTAGGTCTCCGTTCTATCTCAAGAAGAAAAATATTCCAAATTTTGACCATTTTTGTTTTGAAGTATTGAATAAAAAGGAAATACTGATAAATTTCTGGCCTGACGACAAGATATATCTGATTGATAAAAATAAAGACAAGGCATTGCTTTCATTTGGGCAGAAAGGAAGAGATATGCTGGTAGACTATCCTTTGACACAATCCTATGAAGATGCTGAAATGCAGCGTGTAAAGGACCAGTATTATTTCGGATATTACCATTATTTAAAATTTGATGAAAAAAATAATTTATTATTCCGTGGATATATTAAAGGAGGAAATGCCAATACCGATGGTTTACAGATTTATGATAATAGACAATTGATCGCTGATTTGGATGTGCCCAAAGGATTTAAAGTTATTGGATTTTTAAATGGACAATTTATTGCTAGTTTAGAGAGTGAACAGGATGCAAAACATTTATTTGTTTATCAGTTTACACTTAATTAAAGAAAAGATGAAAGTTCCTATTTTAGGCATTATTGTTTTTTATTTGCTTGCTTTTGCAGCAAGGGCGCAGGAATCATATAATTTCTATGGAAAAGTATTAGACAATGAAACCATGGAACCTGTACCAGGTGTTTATATTTCAATAGACAGTAATAAAGTTACATTCAGTAATGAAGATGGTGTATTTGAACTACTACCTGAATTTTCTGGAAAGAGTCATAAAATCCTTTTATCTCATCTTGCTTATGAGGATAAAACTTATCGGTTGAAAAAGCATCTAAAAAGTGACACCTCAATTATTTTGATAAAATTCAAATACCATAATATTGATGAAGTAGATATAATTGGGAGTAAATTAAAGGCATTGGTTAACAGAGCACATAAACAGTTCGTTCAGGAATATCTTCCCGGATTCTACTGGGCAAAAAGCAATTATAAGCAATTGATCCAATACAAAGATAGACCTTCCGGATACCTTGAAATAGATGGTTTCACTTATATGCCACCCCCGAATAAACAGGTTTGGGGTGGTGATTTTAAGATTGTACCTGTTGAATTAAGACGTACGCGTGAAGATGAAATAATCATTAAAGTTGCATCTGAAACTGAAAAGCAGCTTTTTAATCAATTGGCAGGACCATATTCAGGGAACATTTGCGTAGCTTATTCCTTTTTAGAGAGAATTCACCCATTGGGGAAATTCAATTTCCATGATTATGAATTTCATTTTGACAGTTTGAGTGAAGATAATAAGAAAGAATACATAATAAATTTTAAGCAAAAAAAGAAAATTAATGTAATGGGCTGGAATTTATGGAATATTAATGGACAGATTTGGTTAGATAGGGAATCGTTAAATGTAAATATGATGGAGTGTAGTTTTAACAGAGATAGAAATTTTATAAATCAATTTACAACACATTATTCCCGTAGGGGAGCAATTGTTTATCCAAAAAAAATAGTAGTAGATTATATTGATAATAACCAAAGAAAAGGAAATACAATGCAGAAAGTTATGATTGGTGCAGTTTTTGAATTTTCAGAGATAGATACTGTATCTGTTGAAGATTACAAAATAGGATCCGTGTATTCATTAAATAGTATTTTGCAGGAATATGAATATGATCATGATTATTGGTTAAGTCATCCGGTTATTGATCCTGAATGGAAAATAAAGATAAATACGATCTGTAAAAGCAAAAACTGGGAAGAGGAATTCATGAAAGGTTCAAAAGTTAATCCGTTCAAACCACTGAGTGATGATTATTCGGAAGCACGTGATTCCAGCTATGAAGCATCGCTAAAAATGATTGAGCTTATGTGCAGGGATTTGAACTTGAAAAACCCAATAGAAAAATGAAAAAAATAGTTGGCTTATTATTTCTGTTTCTATTTCTATTTCTTTCCTCTTGTATTATTAATAATAAAGATAATCATTCTGGAGAAACAAACCATGATAATAAAAAAACTTCAGGTAAATTAATATGCCTTGAAAAGTCTGCTATTTTTGGTGTTATCCCTGCAGATACAATAATTGAAGGTTTGTTTCAGTTCGTGAACATAGGTGCTGAAACTGTTAAAATTATATATTATGATGTTTCATGTGGTTGCACTTTAGCAATATTATCTGATAGTTTGGTTATGCCTGGTGATTCTACAATTTTTATAATGTCCGTAAATACACAAGGAAAATCACCTGGAAATCATGTAGTAAATGCTGTATTAAAGACGAATGGCCTTCAAACATTTTATAAATTGGATGTTAAGTTTACAATTCCGGATGAAGATTAAATTTAAAGGAGATGTTGTTGGGAGCTGTATGGTTTATTCTTAATGATTGGCAACAAACATTAAAAGAACATAGGTGTTGCTTGTTATTATTCTTAACAAAGTTTAAAAGAATTAACCTTATTATAAAAAATTGGACTCAAGTAAACAATAAACTTATTTGTTTAATAAAAAGCTTCATACTTTAAATTCATACTTAACTGCACTTAATTCTTTATTGGCATTTACCACTTTCTCTTTTAAAGATTCTTTAAATTCCCTGTATCTTTTCAGTAAGTTATCATCAGATAAGGCAAGCATCTGAATGGCCAGTATTCCGGCATTCATGGCTCCGTTCACACCCACCGTAGCCACAGGAATTCCGGGAGGCATCTGAACAATCGAAAGTAAGGCATCCCAGCCTTCCAGCGTGGCTTTAATAGGAACGCCTATTACGGGAACGGTTGTCATGGAAGCAATCACTCCCGGAAGATGAGCGGCCATGCCGGCACCGGCTATGATCACTTTTAACCCTCTTTCAGAAGCTGATTTGGCAAATTTCTCTACTTCCTCAGGTGTACGGTGTGCCGAAAGGGCATTTATCTCAAATGGTACCCGGAGATCATTTAATATTTTTGCGGCTTTTTCCATAACAGGCAGATCGGATGTGCTGCCCATAATTATACTTGCTTTTGGCTTCATTATACAGTATCTTATTAATAGTTAGTTTAAAACGAAGAGAGTTTTATAAAAATTACCGGCCTTTTCAATAGTATTACTGGTTTAATCTTAGCAAAATAATAGTTTTTAATAAATATTGCATTACTGATTAGCAAATTTACATCAAATATTTGTATTTTCGACGATGAAAAAAAGAATCAAAAAATATTTGGATGAAGCACGTTCAACTGCAGGATAAGAAATTTGCTCCTTATATTGCTGAAGAGCAAATACAAAAAGCCGTGAAAGATATGGCACAAAAAATTAATCTGGATTACCGGGGAAAAGAGGTGATTTTTCTGGGTATCCTGAATGGTGTTTTCATGTTTGCTGCTGATTTGATGAAATACATTGATCTTGACTGTCAGATCAGTTTTCTGAAACTGGCATCTTATGACGGGACAAGTAGCAGTGGGACTGTGAAACGGCTTATTGGAATAAATGAAAACCTGAAGGGACATATTGTGATCATTCTGGAAGATATTGTGGACAGTGGCTTTACCATTGATCATATTATGAAACAACTGAGCGGGTATGAGCCTGATGAAATTAAAATAGCCACTCTGTTTTTCAAACCAAAGGCCTATAAAATGGATATTCCGGTTGATTACGTGGGCATGGAGATACCGAATGCCTTTATTGTGGGTTATGGCCTGGACTATAATGGATTTGGAAGAAATTTAAGAAGTCTTTATAAACTGGACGAAAATTAAGCAAACTATGATTAACATTGTTATGTTCGGACCTCCCGGGTCGGGAAAAGGAACCCAGGCGAAAAAACTGATTGAGAAGTACGACCTTGTTCATTTATCAACCGGGGATATACTCCGGAATGAAATTGCTACAGGTACGGAATTAGGGAAAAAAGCCAAATCATTTATCGATGCAGGAGAGCTGGTGCCTGATGAAGATATTAAAGCGATGGTATTAAAAAAATTCGACCAGTTTAGTCATTCAAACGGTTTTATTTTTGACGGGTTTCCACGTACCTGTGATCAGGCCAGGTTTCTGCGTCATGAATTAACAGATCGGGATCTTCGTATCAATATTATGATCACCCTGAATGTACCGAAGGAAGAGCTTATGAAAAGGCTGTTGAAAAGAGCGGAAACTGAAGAAAGGAGTGATGATTCCCGTGATATCATTGAAAGGAGAATAGAAATTTATCAGAATCAGTCGAAAACCATTGCTGAGTTTTATGAAAAGATGCAAAAATATGTTCCTATAGATGGAATGGGTACTGTAGATGAAATCTTTGGCAGGATTTGTGATGCTGTTGAAGCAACTCTCTGATTAATTTGTATTTAACATAAGGATTTTCAAGAATGTCCGGATCCAATTTTGTAGATTATGTAAAGATTTTTTGCAGGTCCGGAAAAGGAGGTGCAGGTTCAGCACATCTTCATCGTGAAAAGTACATTCCCAAAGGTGGCCCTGATGGTGGGGATGGTGGACGGGGGGGGCATGTCATCCTGAGGGGAAGCAAACAGCTTTGGACCCTTTTACATTTAAAGTACCGGAAGCATATTTTTGCTGAAAACGGATCCAATGGAGCAAGTGCCATGAAAACCGGCGCTGATGGTGCCGATGTAATTATTGATGTTCCCCTGGGGACAGTTGCTAAAGATGCAGAATCAGGAAAAGTTTTGTTCGAGATTGTTGAGGAAGGGGATGAGAAAATCCTGGTGAAAGGTGGCAGGGGAGGCCTTGGAAATACGCATTTTAAATCAGCGACCAATCAGACTCCCAAATATGCTCAACCCGGAGAACCCTCACAGGAGAGCTGGTTTATACTGGAGCTCAAGGTGCTGGCAGATGTTGGATTGGTGGGTTTCCCCAACGCAGGAAAATCCACGCTTCTCTCAGTAATTTCGTCAGCCAAGCCAAAAATTGCCAATTACCCTTTTACTACTTTGGTACCAAATCTGGGAATTGTACCCTACCGTGATGACCGGTCATTTGTGATGGCCGATATCCCTGGAATTATTGAGGGTGCCAGCGAAGGGAAGGGATTGGGATTAAGGTTCCTGAGGCATATTGAGAGAAACTCTATGTTGTTGTTCATGGTCCCTTCTGATGCTGATGATATAAAAAAAGAATACCATGTTCTGTTGGAAGAGCTGGGAAAATATAATCCGGAGCTACTGGATAAGTCAAGAATTCTGGCAATAACCAAGTCTGATTTTCTGGATGAAGAACTCAGCGCAGAAATAGAAAAAGACCTTCCGGATGTTCAGTATTGTTTAATTTCTTCGGTTACCAATACAGGACTCACTGAATTGAAAGATTTGATCTGGAAAGAGTTAAACCGTTTCTGATGATTGAATTCCTTAATAATATTGATCAGCAGTTATTTTTATTTCTAAATTATTTTCATTCTTCGGTCTGGGATGGAATTATGTGGTGGATCAGTGGAAAAACTTCATGGATATTCCTGTATGTTCTAATAATACTGGCACTTGGCATAAAATACAAATGGCGAATGCTGGTAGTGGTTCCGACAATTCTACTGGGAATTGTATTGAGCGACCAATCTTCGGTTCATTTATTTAAAGAAGTCTTTCACCGCCTGCGACCCTGTCATCAACCTGAATTTGCAGGAATGGTACATCTGGTGAATAATCATTGTGGTGGTTCGTATGGATTTGTTTCCTCTCATGCGGCAAATACTTTTATGATTGCCAGGCTGACTTCCGGATTATTAAAAAATAAGTATTTCACCTGGTTTATTTTCTTCTGGGCTTCGGTTGTTGCATACAGCCGGGTATACCTGGGTGTACATTATCCCGGGGATATCATTGGAGGAGCCTTGCTTGGAATATTAATTGGCTGGTTGGTTCTGAAGCTTTTCCAATGGGTGGACCAAAAGTTTTTTAAGGGAATCACTATGTTAAAGATTAAGCTTTAATGCATGCTCTGTATTCATAGTAATAATACAAATATCTATTTTAATCTGGCAGCTGAAGAGTACCTGTTAAAAAATCTGAAGGAAGATATTTTTATTCTCTGGAGGAACGATCCTGCTGTGGTGGTGGGTAAACATCAGAATACCTGCCGTGAAGTGAATGTATTATATGCATTGAAAAATGATATAAAAATTGCCCGGCGATTGTCAGGTGGAGGTACGGTTTACCATGATGAAGGGAACCTGAACTTCACTTTTATCCAAAACGGAGAAGCTGGAAAGCTGATTAATTTCAGGAAATTTACAGACCCGGTTCGGAAAGCACTGGGTGCCCTGGGAGTTGAGGCCCGGTTTGAAGGGAATAACAGTCTTACCGTAAACGGACTTAAAATTTCAGGAAATGCAGAGCATGTTTTTAAGTTGCGGGTATTGCACCATGGAACTTTACTTTTTTCAACGAAAATGGGCCATTTACGAGAAGTGCTAAAGGTTGATCAGGATGCTTATGAGGATAAGGCAGTAAAATCTGTACGGAGCAAAGTGGCAAATATTCGTAGTTTTCTTGGCAGAGAGATGACTATCGGGGAATTTGAGGATTATCTTTGGCATTTTTTATCCACAGAATTGGCCGGTTGCAAATTCCATGAATTTAGTGATGAGGAAAAGAATAAGATAAATTATCTTATGGAAAGTAAATATCAAACGCAAGAATGGATCTTTAACTGGTCTCCAAAATATATATTCCGAAAGAGATTTGGAATAGGCAATGAAGATCTGAATGTATGGTTAAGAGTAGAAAAAGGAATTATTAAAGAGTCCCATGTTTCAGGGGGGGCTTTCAATGAAAAAAATCTGGTTAAGTTAAATTCTGCTCTCAGTGAAAAGCCTCATGTTCCTGATACTATTTTTGATCAGCTAAACTTATTACTGGATGAAACAAACAAGACCGACTTCTCAGCGGAAATGCTTTTAGGGGCTTTCTTTTAAGAAATGCTTTTGTTACTTTTGCCGGCTCCTTGTGGTATATAAAAAAGAGTATGAAATTAATAAAATCACTTTTTACCTGGCTGTTTTACATCGTTCTTCTTGTGGCTTTGTACCCTCCTGCCTTTTTAATCTGGATACTTACCTGGCCTTTTGATAAAAGGCTATGGCTGTTGCACTGGTACTCCTGTTTCTGGGCATCCACATTTACATGGATCACACCTGGCTGGAAGGTGAAAATTGAGGGAAAAGAGAAAATCAAACCAGGGAAAGCCTATGTTCTGGTTTCCAATCATCAGTCCTCCCTGGATATCATTTTGTTGTACAGGTTATTTGTGCATTTTAAATGGATCGCAAAACAGGAGCTTTTCAGGGTGCCTGTAACAGGCTGGAACATGACTGCAAACCGATATATCCCCTTAAAAAGAGGCAGTAAGGCAAGTGTATTAAAAATGGTGCAGTTGAGTGAGAAAGCTTTGGAAGAGGGGTCTTCCCTTATGATCTTTCCGGAAGGAACCCGGTCGGAAACCAGGGAAATAAAAGGGTTTAAGGATGGTGCCTTTAAAATTGCCATAAAAACACAAACACCGATTATACCTATTGTACTGGACGGAACAGGAGAAGCCCTGCCCAAAAATGGTATTATCTTCAGAGGAAAAGAATTGTTTCATCTAAGAATTCTGGATGAGATTCCGGTTAGCGGTTTGACGGAAAAAGATGCAAAAGCACTGACTTTGAAGGTCCGTCGGTTGCTGATTGATGAATTGAAAAAAATGAGAGTTGAGGATGGCAGATCTGCATAATTTTTACCAAGAAAAACAGCTTCATTTTGCAGGATTGCTGGAAATTGAAAAAAAATGGCTGGTAAAAACCGGATGGATGCGACTGTTCAGCTTCATTGCCTTTCTGATTTTTCTTTTTCGGGGAATAAAAAATAACAATTGGATTGAATTTTTGATCGCTTTCCTGGCAATTTCCACTTTCCTGTTTTTATTAAAGAAAAGCCTGAAACATAGTAAATTGAAAAAGTTTTATCAGGCACTTCATGATCTGAATAGGGCCGAAAGAACAGGTCTGGATGGTGATTACAGTGCTTTTGAAAATGGCCTTGAATTTACCGATCATACCCATCCTTTTCTTTATGACCTTGATGTTTTTGGTGAGGAGTCAGTTTTTCAGTCAATGAATCGTTCTTTTACACGGAACGGTAAGAAATTACTTGCAGATTTTTTGATTCATCCCTTGCAATCCGGGGGTGACATTTACAAAAGGCAGGAGGCCGCAAAAGAACTCAGAGATTTAGTCGAATGGAGGCAGTCTTTCCAGGCTTTGGCCATGGATTTGAAAAATGAACAGATGGAGGATGAAACCCTGGGGACTTGGATTGAGGAACAAAAGGGCTTATTTAAGAACCGGTTCTATCCTGTTCTGGCATATGTTTTCCCCACAGTTACTGTCCTTTTGGTTCTGTTAAATATTGCAGGCCTGGTCCCTTACCAATTGATTTTTACATTTTTATTACTGGCCCTTGTTGTTGTTGGAAGTATATTGAAAAAAACAATGCGCTTTCAAAATCAGATGGCAGGTGCATTGAAGGTTCTTGGGAAACATCTGGCATTAATAAAACATATCGAAAAGGAAGATTTTGTTTCACCTTTATTGCAGGAAAAGAAAAGAGCCTTGTTCATGGATAAAGAGCCGGCCAGCATGGTGATAGCAAAACTCAGCCGGATTCTGGATGCCTTTGATTCCAGAAATAATGTTTTTGTTGGAATTGTACTGAATGCC
>JANTGS010000087.1 GCA_024762795.1 Flavobacteriaceae bacterium
CACAGCTCCCAAACTGATACTTGCACCGATAACAACAAAGCTTAAAAATAATAATTTATAAATTAAATCGGTAATTTTTCCTTTACCAAATAAGAATTTCCATCCCTGCATTCCGTAATACGACCATGAGATCATAGTGGAAAAGGCAAATAAAATAACTGCGATGGTCAGCAAGATAGAAAAGTGCGGGATAACCGAATCAAAAGCATTTGCGGTAATTTCAACACCCTGTTTTACCTCGACTCCATATTCAAAAAAACCCCCTTTGATATTGGTAATTACCAGAACCAAAGCAGTCATAGTGCAAATCAGAACCGTATCAACAAAAGGTTCCAGTAAGGCAACAATACCCTCACTGGCAGGAAATTTAGTCTTGACAGCAGAGTGAGCAATGGCTGCAGAACCTACTCCGGCTTCATTTGAGAAAGTACCTCTTCGGAATCCTTGTATAATTACTCCAATAAATCCACCGGCTATTCCTGCTCCGGTAAATGCCCCGTCAAAGATCAGTTTAAATGCCTGAGGTACCAATTTGTAATCAAGAACGATAATGACCAATGCAGCTCCCACATAGATCACAGCCATAAAGGGAACGATCTTTTCTGTTACGGAAGCAATTCTTTTAATTCCTCCTATAATAACTACTGCCACGATTATGGCCATTACAATTCCGAAGAAGAATCCGGCATTGGCATTGGTAAGTCCGAAAAGTTTAACAAACTGAGCTGAAGCCTGATTGGCCTGAAACATATTTCCTCCTCCAAAGGATCCGCCAATAACCATAATGGCAAAAAATACGGCAAGAACTTTTCCTAAGCCTCCCATCCCTTTTTCTTTTAATCCTTTGGTAAGGTAATACATGGGGCCACCGTAAACGGTACCATCTTCGTCAACATCCCGGTATTTTACTCCCAGAGTACATTCGGCAAATTTTGAGGCCATACCCAGTAGTCCTGCGAGGATCATCCAGAAAGTTGCTCCCGGACCTCCAATAGAAAGTGCAACGGCAACACCGGCAATATTTCCCAAACCAACTGTTGCTGATAAAGCTGCGGTCAATGCCTGAAAATGCGAAACTTCTCCGTGATGTCCTTCAACTTTAATTGTTTCCGGAAGGTCACCATCCACAACAGTGAGATCATCCGTGGGGGGGTGAACATCAGAAGCACCGGCTTCATCTAACTCATCATATTTACCGGCAACTACCTTTAGTGATGTGCCAAAAAGCCTGAATTGCGCAAACCTGAAGGTAAGGGTGAAATAAATAGCACCCCCTAACAGAACAATTAATACCCAGGGAATCTGGATGGTATCAGTAAATGGGATGGCGTAAAAAATGAAGTTTACAAACCACCCTGTATATGCTTTAAATTTTTCATCAATGATTTGGGATACACTTTGTTCTTGTGCAAAAGTTAAAATAGGTGTTGCAAAAAAGATAAGTGAAAGTATTTTTTTATACATTATTTTTAAATTATGTGTTTGAAGGGCGCTAATATCTTAAAAAAAACAGCGTATCACAAGATTAATACGTTAAAATAATTTTATGATGAAAAAAGCTACTCTTTCTTTGAGTAATGATAATGTTTTATACCTTTGGCCGGTATTAAAATGATTCTTATGGGTAAAACACTTGTTTTGGGAGCTTCGGTAAAGGAATACCGATATTCAAATATGGCTATTCATAATCTAACTGCCCATGGAGAGGAAGTGGTAGCCATTGGATTGAGAAAAGCTAATGTGGCAGGAGTTGAGATAGAGACCGGTTACCCGGAATTTAAAGAAGTAGATACGGTTACACTTTACCTGAATGCATTGCGGCAGGAACAGTATTACGAATATATTATTTCGCTCGAACCCAAAAGGGTCATTTTTAATCCCGGGGCTGAGAACCATGAATTTGTCAGGATCCTTAAAGAAAATGATATAGCTTATCTAAATGCCTGTACGCTTGTTATGTTATCTACCGATCAGTTTTAAGCATTATCAATACTGATCACATCTCCTTCATGACTTAGTTGAACCTCTTCAAAAATAGTCTTTGCTTCTTTAAGAAATAGATCTTCATCTTTATACCGGCTTGAATAATGTCCTAAAAGTAGTGTTTTTACCCGGGCCATTTTAGCAATTTTTGCAGCCTGAAGAGCTGTTGAGTGTTTGGTGGTCTTTGCCAGTTCGGCACGATCTTCCAGAAATGTTGATTCGTGATAGAGCAGATCAATATCTTTAATTTGAGGAATCATATCCGGGTTATAAGCCGTGTCACTGCAGAAAGCATAAGAAAGCGGTTTGGGAGGATCGAAGGTGACTACTTTGTTTTCCAGTACATCTCCATTTAAAAAGATGAAGTCTTTCCCTTTTTTTAAATTGTGATAATCACAGGTTTCTATCTCTGGGTATTTTTTCACCTCTTCAATATTGATCTTTCTTTCTTTTGGTTTTTCCCTGAAAAGAAATCCATTGGTGTAGATCCGGTGCTTTAAAGGTATAGTATGAACCGTAACTTTTTCATCTTCAAAGATCAATTCACTTTCTTTCTTTTGAAGTTCATGGAATTTTAAAGGATAACTGAGCCATGAATCAGTTAGACTTAGCTGTATTTCAATAATTTTTTTAATGCCTTTCGGGGCATAAATATGCAGTTCCTTATCTCTGCTTAGCAGGCTGAAAGTAGAAATCAGTCCGATCAGCCCAAAGAAATGATCGCCGTGCAGATGAGAGATAAAGATGTGTTTAATCTTTGAAAATTTGATCCTGTGTTTTCTTAGTTGCAGCTGTGTACCCTCCCC
The DNA here is from genome assembly GCA_024762795.1 of Flavobacteriaceae bacterium. Classification (GTDB taxonomy): domain Bacteria; phylum Bacteroidota; class Bacteroidia; order Flavobacteriales; family Flavobacteriaceae; genus Namhaeicola. The sequence goes on from JANTGS010000087.1 coordinate 2,790, forward strand.
ACAGTCTATCAAAAAATAATCTCCGTTGATCTCAAGGAATTGTGACGTAGGATAAGCAAAACTCCTTGGAGTAGCTGAATGACACCCTAAAATACTGAGCTTTAGACTCATTTGATCACCATTCTTTTTGAGATAACTTTTGTTTTGGTTTTAATAGAGTAGATGTATATACCAGAAACAAGGTCGTCACGATAAAAAGTAATCGTGTTACCCCCTTTTTTGGTTTTCATCTTTTTGTAAAAGATCCGGTTACCCAGCAGATCCTTGACAAAGAATTCTATATCAATCTCATCATCAGCCTGAAACTTGATCCGCGTTGTAACAGTAAAAGGATTGGGCGATGCCACGATATCATGAATTCGCTGATCGGCAGCTTCGAGGATCTGCTTGTCTCTGATATCATCATCCTGCGCAAAAGTCACAGTTGAAAAGGTTAATATAAAAAATAAAAATAAGAGTAGTTTTTTTACCATATATTGTATTTAAATTCCTAAATCGCGTTCAATATCTTCAAAATCTACCACATCTTCAGCTTCTTTTAATGTGGGCACTGCAAAAATATCTTCGGCTAAATCGTTAAAATTATTGCGGTCAAGGACAATAATAAACGATTTTCCGTTATTGTTATGATCTTCAATTATAGGCGAAAATAAAAAGATTTCTTCATTTTTAATAGCATCTGCATCAGAAAAATCTATAATTATATTTTCATCTTTAAATTTATGATAAAATTTTTTAAAATAATTGAAAAAATCTGAATTTTTTTTATCAGGTTTTATCAATGTATAATTTTCTTTTTTTTCAGTGAACATAATTATTTAGTTTCTGTTGATCTGTTGTGCCAGCAAGTAGATTACAGCCATTCTTATGGCCACTCCGTTTTCCACCTGATGTAGAATAATAGATTGTTTGGAATCGGCTACGTCACTGGTCAGTTCCACACCGCGGTTGATTGGGCCCGGGTGCATGATCACGATCTCTTTATCGATCGAGTCGAGTAGTTCTTTGTTGATCCCATACATTTGAGTGTACTCCCTTACGGATGGGAAATATTTGATATCCATACGTTCATGCTGTACCCGTAAAACATTGGCTACATCGCACCATTCCAGGGCTTTACGTATAGATTTCTCATAACCTACCCCAAGTTGGGTAATATGTTTAGGAATCAGGGTTGTAGGCCCGCAAAGTTTGACCTCTGCTCCCTGAAGTTTTAAAGCATAGATATTGGATAAAGCTACTCTCGAATGCAGAATATCTCCTATGATCACGATCTTTTTACCTTTAACCGTACCGAGTTTCTCACGAATAGAAAAAGAATCTAATAATGCTTGTGTAGGATGTTCATGAGCTCCGTCTCCTGCATTGATGATCTTGGCATCAACATGTTTTGATAAAAAATAAGCGGCTCCTTCATTGGGATGCCGCATGACAATGATGTCAACCTTCATCGAAAGGATATTGTTGGCGGTATCTATGAGGGTTTCTCCTTTTTTTACTGAGGACTGGGCCGCAGAAAAATTGATAATATCGGCAGAAAGTCTTTTCTCGGCAAGCTCAAAAGATAATTTTGTACGGGTGCTGTTTTCAAAAAATAAATTGGCAATCGTAATATCCCTTAAGGAAGGTACTTTTTTGATGGGTCTGTTGATTACTTCTTTAAAATGATCGGCTGTTTTAAAAATAAGCTCGAGATCATTTTTTTTAAGGTGTTTGATGCCTAATAAATTATCAACGCTCAGATTATTCATTGTAAATATTTACTTTTTGATATAAAAAATTATTAATTACTAACTAAAAATACAGCATCTTTTTCGTTGTTCTCTTTCCAGTTTACCACAACAAGTTCATCATTGATCACATCAACCTGCCGGCCTTTGTATGTGGGTTGAATAGGTAAATGCCTGCTAAATCGCCGGTCGATCAAAACCAGGAGTTCAATATTTGCCGGTCTTCCAAAAGCCTGAATTGCCGTAAGTGCAGCACGTGTACTTCTTCCTGAATACAAAACATCATCAATAAATACTACATTTTTGTTGTCTACCAGAAAATCAATCACAGTTCGGTTAGCTTCAAGAGGCTCCTCTCTTCTTCTGAAATCATCACGATAAAAAGTAATATCCAGTTTACCTGAGGTAATATTTTTTATTCCGTATTCTTCTTCAAGGATTTTGACAAGCCGGTTGCAAAGGAAGATTCCCCGTGGTTGTATACCGATTAAAACGGTGTCGGAAAAGTCGATATGATTCTCTATAAGCTGACAGGCAAGGCGGTGAAGAATGATTTTAATTTCTTTTTCGTTGAGTAGATTCTTTTTGGCCATGATAGCTTTTAAGCATAATTAGTTATGCAAATTTACATTTTTTTTAAAACCGAACAGAATTATTTGATGTTAATTAAATTGTTAAGAAAAAATATTTTTTCATTTATTTTCAAAAGCGCGATATATTACATTAGCTATTGAAAAAAGGTATTTCTATGCAACAATTTTCATCAGAAAATGATAATCTTCCTCTTTCGAGATTTGAATTAATGCTCAAGACCAACAGTATCTATTTTTTTGATGCTGATGAGTTTGAGCAAATTGTTCTTCATTATGTCGAAAACGGTAAGATTTCACTGGCCAATAAGGCGTTGAATTTGGGGTTGCAACAGCACCCTGCATCAGTTTCATTAAAACTTATTCAGGTGGAGTTGCTTATTCTTGATGATCAGATAGAAGAAGCAGAAGATATTTTAAGTGAACTTCAGGAATTAGAGCCGGCTAATGATGAGATCTATATTCAAAAAGCTACTATTTTCTCAAAAAAAGGATTGCATAAAAAAGCGATCGAGGTTCTAAAGATGTCCTTACAATACGCCGAAGATAAGGTGGAAATATATTCAATGATCGGAATGGAATATCTTTTTATCGATGATTTTGATACAGCGCGTTTAAATTTTGCTAAATGCCTTGAAGTGGAATACGACAATTACTCTTCATTATACAATGTGATCTATTGCTATGAAATGATGGATAAACATGAAGAGGCTATTCAGTATCTGATCTCGCATATCGATAAAGATCCATACAGTGAAGTGGCCTGGCATCAGCTGGGACGGCAGTATGTTTATATTGAAGAGTATAAAAAAGCACTGGAAGCCTTTGATTATGCCATTCTGATTGATGATGCTTTTATAGGAGCTCATCTGGAAAAAGCCAAAACACTTGAAAACCTTGACAGATTTGAAGAAGCTATAGAGTATTATCAACTTACAATGGAGATAGATACACCTACTCCGTTTGTGTACCTGAGAATAGGTAAATGTCATGAAAAACTGGATGAGAAAGAAAAAGCCTTAGAATTCTTCGATAAAACTGTTAAGGAAGACCCTTTACTGGATAAGGGCTGGCTGGCTCTTACTGATCTGTATATTTCTGAAAAGGATTATTCAACAGCTTTGCATTATATCAATAAAGCTATCAATATAGACGAAGAAAATAACGAATACTGGAATAAACTGGCCGAGATAAATTTAAAACTGAATCTTTATGAAGAAGCCGTTCAGGCCTACCAGAGAAGTATTCATTTTAAAGATGATAAGTTAGAAACCTTTATTGCCCTTGCCGGAATTCTTCACTTTTTGGGTAAATATGAAAAAGCGTTACAGGTTTTATTAAAAGGAACGGAAATTTATCAGGATAATCCTGAGATTATTTATCGCCTTTCCGGTATTTATTACATCATGGGTAATAAAGAAAAAGCACTGACATTGCTTGAAAAAGCTCTAAAGATCAATTATGATCATCATAAAGTGATCGAAGATCTTTTTCCTACTTTCTTTTCTGATGTTCGAGTGATCTCACTCATTGAAAATTTTAAAAATATATAGCATTTTTTTAACATTCATTTTTGCTAAAAAGAAATATATTAAAACCTTCTTTTTTATCAGCATCACTGACCAAATTAATTGAGTATATTTGGCATCTGATTATATCTAACTAAAACTGAACGGGTGGAAAGATCATTAAAAGATTATATAATTATTTCGTTAAAAGGTATTGCCATGGGGGCAGCTGATGTAGTACCGGGTGTTTCAGGGGGTACTATTGCCTTTGTTTCAGGTATCTATGAAGAGCTGATCCAGTCGATCAATAAGGTAAATTTCAATACCTTAAAGATTTTAAAGAATGAAGGAATTGCTGCAGCATGGAAATCGATCAATGGAAATTTTTTACTTGCATTGGTTACGGGTATTTTTATCAGCGTAATTTCGCTGGCCAAGATCATTCGTCAGTTACTCGAAACCCAGCCTGTTTTGTTATGGTCTTTCTTTTTTGGACTGGTACTTGCCAGTGTGATCTATGTAGCCAAACAGATCACAGAATGGCGACTGATTACTTTTATAATGTTGATCTTGGGAGCTATAGCAGCATTTTTAATAACTCAAATTCAGCCTCAGCAACTCGAAATGAGTAATACGTTTATCTTTTTTTCGGGAGCACTGGCAATATGTGCTATGATTCTTCCGGGAATCTCAGGAAGTTTTATACTTTTACTTTTGGGAGCGTATAAACCTGTGCTGGATGCAATTCATTATAAAGATTTTAAAACTTTGGCAATTCTGGCACTTGGGGCTGTTGTAGGTTTACTCACTTTTTCACGACTCTTAAAATGGTTCTTTGATCATTATGAAAATATTACCCTGGCCACCTTAACCGGTTTTATTATAGGTTCATTGAATAAGATCTGGCCTTGGAAAGAAGTTTTGCAATCGGAAATAATCGATGGTAAGCTGAAAGTTTTACAGGAAAAAAGTGTTTCCCCAATGGCTTACAGTGGTGATAACCAGCTTTTATATGCTGTCTTTTTTGCATTACTTGGGTTTTTGATCATTGTTTTACTGGAAAAACTGGCAGTTAAAAATCAGAATAGAAAATGGCTGTAGAACGTACATTAACCGATCATATTTTACTTTTTATCAAAGGTATTGCTATGGGAGCTGCTAATAAGATTCCCGGAGTATCCGGTGGTATGGTGGCTTTTGTTACAGGTTTCTACGAAGAGTTGATCTATTCTCTGCAAAAAATAAATAAAAAGGCTTTTAAATTGTTGTTTAACGGCCGTTTTAAAAGTTTTTACAGGTATATCAATGGAAAATTCCTCCTTTTGGTCTTTGCCGGAAGTACATTTAGCTATTTTAGTGTTTCCAGAGTACTGGATTACTTTCTAACCAATTATGATCTGTATGTATGGAGTGCTTTTTTCGGACTCATCATCGGATCGATTTATTATATTGTTAAAGATTTTAACGACTGGAATACAAAAACCATTATAGCGATGGCAATAGGGGCTGCATTGGGTATAGCCATAAGTTTTATGAGCCCTGCCAAAGAGAATGATAATCTGTGGTTTGTTTTCCTTTGCGGAATGATAGGGGTTTCCGGGATGACGCTTCCCGGATTATCGGGATCTTTTATCCTGATCTTACTGGGTAATTATGTACTGCTCTTAGTAGATTCTGTAAATGAATTGTACAAAACTATTGCCGATATTTTAAGATGGAATTTTGACTTTATTCACGATGAAGAGCGTATGCGCTATATGAAAATTATCAGTAGTTTTACCTTAGGCTCAGTTGCCGGACTTGTGGTTTCTTCTCATATTATCGGCTATCTACTCAAACACTGGCATCAGATCGTGACTGCTGTAATTATAGGTTTTATAACCGGTTCTCTTGGGATTGTATGGCCTTGGAAAACAGAAGTGTATAAACTTGGTGAAAACGGAGAGCAACTTTATGATAGTCTGGGGAACAAGGTAATTGAGAATTACTATCGTTATATTCCCGATCTGCACGACAGTTCAACTTGGATTGCTATAGGTTATATCTTTCTTGGAATTATCATCCTTGTGGTGCTGGAATGGTATGGCAGAAACAGTAAATCGAAAGTAAAACCTAAACTGTAGTTTGTTGTGGAAACTGAAAAAGAATATATTTATGCCTTACTGGGTAGGAATATTTCCTACTCCTTTTCAAGAACATATTTTGCTGAGAAGTTTAGAAGATCAGGTTTGAAGGATCATATTTATGTAAATTTTGACCTTTCTGAGATCTCACAGTTACCTGCATTTTTAGAAAAGTATAAGGGAAAATTAAAAGGTTTTAATGTAACCATACCCTATAAGCAGAATATTTTTAATTTTCTTGATGAGGTTAACTCTGATGCCAGAGAGATCGGTGCTGTTAATGTGGTTAAGGTTTTAAAAAGCGGAGGCCTTAAAGGTTTTAATACTGATAGTTATGGCTTTGAGAATTCCATTAAACCTCTGTTGAGACCCTTTCATAAAAAGGCGCTGATTTTAGGTGCAGGCGGAGCTTCAAAAGCAATATCATTTGTGCTGAATAAACTGGGAATTGAATATCTATTTGTTTCGAGAAGTTTAGATCCAAAACCGGGTTATATCGCCTATAAAGATCTTTCAGCTGAGATAATAAACAATTATAAAGTAATCATTAATGCAACTCCTGTAGGAACTTACCCTGATATTGAAAAGGCTCCTGATATTCCGTATGAATTACTGACTTCAAATCACTTGCTCTATGATTTGATCTATAATCCACCCATGACTTCCTTTTTGAATCAGGGTCGATCGAGAGGGGCAGCTGTAAAGAACGGACTCGAAATGCTCGAATTACAAGCAGAAAAGTCCTGGGAAATCTGGAATTCTTAAATTTTTATTAACTTGCGCAACTTTGTAAAATAAATCATCTATTTTTACAAAAATTTAGTGGAAAATACTTTTAGGAGTAGGCTTCAATAAAAAGTAAAATAGTTAGAACCTTAAACATTATAAGATGTTAGACGAGAATTTTGAGAATTTATCTGAAGAATTTGTAGAAAAGAATAAAAATCAGGAAGAAGCTAAAAAAGCAAGTCCTGAAAAAAAGGTAAAACCTGAAAAAGAAGAAACTAAAACAGAGGAGGTAAAAGCTGAATCTGTTGATAAGATAGAAGTTCAGGAGGAAGTTGCAGAAACAGAGGATAAAACTCAAGTAGAAGCTGAAAAAGTTACAGAAACCAAAGAAGTTGCTGAGGAGCCTGAAAAGGAAATGCTTGAAGAGAATAAAGAAGAAGTAGCTGAAGCTGAGGCTAAAGCTAAAGA
>JANTGS010000088.1 GCA_024762795.1 Flavobacteriaceae bacterium
ACATACCAGCTTAGCTCAACCTATATCAGGTATGTTCATTTGTGCTATTCAGTGATTCTCCGGGAAACTCTGTGAAATAATTCTTTTTAGGAGCGAAAAGAAATAAGGGGATAGTTAATTGATTAATTGATCAAAGAGCCAATTTTTCAATCATTTAATCCTTCAATCTTTTAATTTTAAAGATATGAAAAATCTAAAATGGATAGGTGCATTTTGTAATTCATTTTAGATAAAACATTCACCAGGCAATTTTTCTAATCACCCGGTGAATGAAATATTTTTACCAGATCTTAGCTTGTAGATTGTCGCCGCGATACATTTTATCTCCGGGTTTTACGTTCCATGCGTTCCAGAATTCTTCAAGGTTGCTCATAGGTCCGTTTACCCTGTATTGGGAAGGAGAATGCGGATCAGTAGTAACCTGCTGTTTTACATATTCAGGTCTTGTATTTGAAGCCCAAACCTGTGCCCATCCCAGATAAAATCTCTGCTCCGGAGTAAAACCTGCAATATTTTTTCTTCCTCCGTTTTTCTTATAATATTTTTGAAGCGCATAATACCCTAAGGTAAGTCCACCCAGGTCAGCAATGTTTTCTCCCAGAGTTAATTTACCCTGAACAAAAACATCCGGAAGCGGTTCGTACTTATCAAATTGATCTACAACAATTTTGGTCTTTGCATCAAATTTTTCACGATCTTCTTTGGTCCACCAGTTGTTTAAATTTCCATCTTTATCATATTTTGAACCGCTGTCGTCAAAACCATGAGAAAATTCATGACCTATCACACCACCTATAGCCCCGTAATTGATGGCAACATCACCGTTCGGATCGTAAAAAGGTGGCTGCAGGATTCCGGCTGGAAAGACTACTTCATTATTTACAGGATTGTAGTAAGCGTTAACCGTTTGAGGAGTCATTCCCCACTCGGTTTTGTCAACAGGTTTTCCCAATTTTGATAAATTATCTTCAGCCTGCCACTTACCGACAGCCATGATGTTGTGTGCCACAGAATTTGGAACAATATCAACATTAGAATAATCTTTCCATTTATCAGGATAGCCAATTTTATAGGTAAAAGCCTTTAATTTTTCAATGGCCTTTTGTTTGGTTTCAGCACTCATCCAGTCTAATTGCTTTACCCGGTCAATATAGGCTGCACGTAGGTTCTCAATAAGTTCTTCCACTTCTTTTTTAGAGCTTTCGGGGAAATATTTAGCTACAAACAAGCGGCCCAAAGGTTGCCCCAGCTTGCTGTTTACTAGTCTTACAGCTCTCTTTTCCCGTGATTTCATTTGAGTTACTCCCCGTAATACCCTGCTGTTGAAATCAAAATCCTGTTGAACAAACTGATAAGGTAACCAGGAAGCAAATCCGTCGATCAAATGCCATTTATAATAGGTTTTCCACTGATCGATCGGGGTTTCTTTAAAAATGTTGTTTGTTGCTTTTAAGAAATCAACCTGGGATACAATGATCTTATCCGTTTTAATGCCCAGAGATGAAAAATATTTATTCCAGTTAAAATTAGGGGTAAGCTGGTTGAGTTCAGAAATTGACTTTTTATTGTAAGTAAGTTCCGGTCTTCTTTTGTCAATTCTGGACATAGATACCTGAGCCAGTTTTTTCTCTATTTCAAAAACTTCATTGGCATGTTTTATGGCTGTTTTTTGATCATCTCCCATCAGTTGGAACATTTTTTCCAGATGTTCCATATAGGCTGCCCGGATCTTTTTAAAGCGATCATCATCTTTAAGATAATAATCCTTATCAGGTAGGGAAAGTCCGCTTTGCGATGTATAGGCAATATAGGTATTACTGTCTTTTTTGTCAGTTCCAATATAGAATCCTATAGGGCTTCCCAAACCATTTTTTCTGTTTTCGGCAAAAAATTCAGGAAAATCTTTATAAGATCTTAGTTCCTCAATTCTTTTTAGCATCGGGGCCAATGGCTCTAAACCGGCTTTTTCAATGCCTAAAGAATCCATTGCGGAGAGATAGAAATCGCCGATCAGCTGACTATCACTCCCTTTAGGCCCTTTATTTTTAAGGGTGTTGAGAATAATCTCTTTAATCTTTTTTTGTCCGTTTTCATACAAAATATTAAAAGAGCCCCAACGACTTTCGGTTTCTGGGATCGGATTTGCTTTTTGCCAGCCACCGGTAGCAAACTGAAAGAAGTCTTTTGTTGGTGAAACTGATCTGTCCAGATTGTTCAGGTCAAAGCCGGGTATTTTTTCATTCTGATTCTGAGCAGTAATACTGTTGGCTATTCCCAAAATTGTAATGATGATGGTTAAATACATTAACTTTTTAATTGTTTGTTTCATTTTTATTTATTTATAGGAGTTAAATTTTTTTCAGCACTAAGTTAATCAATACATCTTAAAAGTAAAGAAAACAGTATAAAAAATGATAAAAAATGCCAGGTTTTTATAAAGAAAGTTTTTGAAATGATGTATATACGGATGAATTGTAATAAAGGATGATAAAATGTGATATTGAGTATGTTAGAAGAATATGTTTTAATTGGATTCCCTGGTTATATGGGAATGCCGAGGGTAGCAATATTAAAAATTGGGGATTCTGAAGCATAAATCTTTCAATTTGCCATATTGTTTATTTATGTTCATAATATTTCTATTTAACTACCATTCATTCAATGCCTTATATGCATTATTGTGCGGTCGATCCTTTTATTTCTATTTATTTTTCTATTAACCATTCAAATACATTTTTGTGGATTATTCCATATCTGTTTTGAGTAAAAGCATCTTTTGATAATAAAAACTTAGGATAATTATCTTTTATGGCTTCCAAAGTTTCAGGGTCTGTTACTTTTTTGTAGTCTGTAACTTCTTCGCCTTCCAATTAACTATTGGCATATAAATATTGCTTTTCACTCAGATACTTATAAAAGATAAAACCGAGAACATAGTCTCTGTAATCGTCTGCACTTATCTTACCTCTCAGTAGGTTTGCAATTCCCCAAAGTTGGGCTTCTAATATTTTCTTTTGGTCTTCTGACATTCTAAATATTTTCCTTTAATTCTTAATTCTGCAAGATACTTGTTTTTTGTCGAGCGTTGGCAAGAAATAGCTCTTTTGGTTTTTACTCACATTACTTCAATATTTTATCGGTGTTCGTGAATGCTTCGCATTTCAGGGTTGGCATTTTTGCGTGTCGGCAAAAACCAAATGTGCTATTTTCGCGTGGGATCTTCATTTCAATTTCTCTTTCAATATTTGTACTCGGTTTCTCTTTTGTATACTGACTAACGGTAAATTTTTTATTTTAAAATTCCCCTAAAAATTTTCTCGTTAGCTTTAGAAATTATTAGATTCCTTTATGTGGGGAATTGGCTACAACGGTAAATTGTATGAGTAGTGGCAGATTGCGTGGTAGTTTCCTGTCAAACCGCTAAGCAGTTTGAGCGGGCAACAAACCTCGATATTTAGCACTTTCCCTGCCATTACTTATACAAAATGTTAGAGCGCGTTTTTTAATTATTATTTTAGTCACTTGAAAATTTTATTAAATTTTATTTAAGTGCTTTTGAAAGAAAAACTATTAAATCTTCACTTATTTCTGAAAATACACATCCAAACTCGTGTGGGCAGTTCAATTCTTTGTATTTAAAGGGAATCTCTTGTTCTTCAAAAATTGAAAGTAGATTTTGATGATATTTTGCCATAAATGCTGCTACTAGAAAAATTGTTGTATCCTGCTTTTCTTTAATAGCATTACTGTTGCGAACAATCCATCTATTCGGGCTGGCATTCTCATAGTAATAATCGGAATTGTTGACTATCCTAGGCCTTTCTCCTTGAAAAGCTATAAATTCCTCCCAGGACATCATTGGTCCATCAAGTGAAATAATTGCTTTAAATAACTCGGGATGCTGAGAAAAAAAATTCATCGCACCAAAGCCTCCGGCTGACCATCCCATAATTAATCGCTTTGTTGTATCCACGCTGTAATTTTCGTCAACAAACGGAATTAGAAATTCAACTATTTCCTTTTCTAATAATGGGTCTTGGTCATAGTGGTCACATCAGAAACCTTCATCGCCGTCAGGAAAAACTAAAATACATTCAGGAAGTTCACTATTTGAGGAATGTGTTGCGAAAAATTCAGCTACATTCTGCGCTTTCCAGTCAGCATAAAATCCATTTAAACCATGTAAATAGTAGACAACAGGATAAGTTTTATCCTTATCATATGAGGATGGAAGCATTATGCCAAATTGTATTTCGCCGTGTTCTGTAGTTTCAACAATTAGACTTCTCTTTATAAGAATTTGGTCTTGCGCAGACACAGCTGAATGACAAAATGTTACAAAAACTAAATAGAAACCTAAACCGATGGATAATTTCATTTTTAAGTATTTTTCGTTTTGATAAGTTTAATGCTTCACAGTATAAAATCCATTTTTGGCTATATTATTTTTAAAATGCGCTTTAACGGTTTAAATATAGTGTGTACCGCATTTTAAACGATTAATTTTCAGTTTACGAAAATGTTTATTGTATGAAGTAACCTCCATTTTTACTACCAATTGCGGTATGCACTATATTTTTTGTTACCCTTTGTTATTAGTTCAGCTAGCGAGTTTATAATTATTCACAAGAACAGAAGCAGAGATATGAAGAAATTTCTCTAATTCTCTTATCATTTCAACAGTCAATTTTTTCTTTTTGTTCAGGATTTCAGAAACTCTGCTTTTTCCACCAATTATTCCAACTAAATCTTTTTGTTTTAAATTCATTTCTTCCATTCGAATCTTAATAGCTTCAATTGGATCAGGTGCTTCAATCGGGTAATATTTGTTTTCGTAATTGTCAATTAGCATTGATAAAATTTCCGCTTCGTCTCCTTCTTTTGAATTTGGATTTGCATCAAAAATTAACTCAAGTCTTTTGAGAGATTTTTCGTAATCTTTTTCCGTTTTGATAGGTTTAATTTCCATAATTCTATTTTTAAATTGTGTCAGCATTAATTTTGTCATATTCAGCGTGAGTACCAACAAATCTGATAAAAGCCCATTGTCTGACATAGTTAAATTTAACAATAAGTCTATATGAATTTCCTTTGATATTGAAAACAACTCTACTATCTTTTAAAATACTTGCATTGATATAAGTCTTTTTTATATCATTCGGAGAAGTCCAATTTGAATTTTTAGCAGTTTCGTACCAAGTTTTCAGATATTGCTCCGAATCTGCGTGATTTTCCCAAAATTCCCGCAAAGTTCTTTTCGCTATTATTCGCTTCATATTTTTCTTTCTGATGCAAATATAATACTTTAGTTCTCAAAACACGAACATTTGATGATTTTTTTAATAAAGGGTAACTTGTTATATTCTTACAAATATAATTGATTATAAGTTGCTAAAACAGGATAAATTTATTTCAATTAGTATGCATATAAATAAAAAAGACTGCTCGTTAGAGCAGTCTTTAGATATAAAAAAATAAACTTTATTTACCTTCTTTGATCTGAGCCTGTGCAGAAGCCAGTCTTGCAATTGGCACACGGTATGGAGAACAACTAACATAATCCAGGCCGGTTCTGTAACAGAACTCTACTGAGCTTGGTTCACCACCATGCTCTCCACATATACCCAGTTTGATGTTCGGACGGGTCTTACGGCCTTTTTCAACGGCCATTTTAACCAGTTGTCCAACGCCTTCCTGATCGAGTACTTCAAAAGGATCATTTTTAAGGATACCTTTTTCAAGATATACCGGTAAGAATTTTCCGGCATCGTCACGGGAATAACCAAAGGTCATTTGTGTAAGGTCATTGGTTCCGAATGAGAAGAACTCGGCAGATTTTGCAATCTCATCAGCGGTTAAGGCTGCACGTGGAATCTCGATCATGGTGCCTACCAGATGATCGATAGTTTCTCCGGCTTCTTCAAATACTTTTGCGATGGTTTTTCTTATGATATCTTCCTGCATTTTCATTTCTGCAAGAGTACCGGTTAACGGAACCATAATTTCAGGTTTTGCTACCACACCTCTTTTCTTCAGTGCCAGGGCAGCGCCAATGATAGCTCTGGTTTGCATTACTGTAATTTCAGGATATGTATTTCCTAAACGGCAACCTCTGTGTCCTAACATTGGGTTGAATTCAGAAAGATCTTCAACTTTTTGTTTGATCACATCAACTGAAACACCCATCACATCAGCCATTTCCTGTTGTCCTTTTGCATCGTGAGGAACAAATTCGTGTAATGGTGGATCAAGTAAACGAACGGTTACAGGAAGGTCATGCATCGCTTCGAAAATTCCTTCAAAGTCTTTTTGTTGTATAGGCAGTAATCTGTCAAGAGCTTCAATTCTTCCCTGGGTATCTTCTGCAAGGATCATTTCACGCATAGCCACAATCTTTTCTCCTTCGAAGAACATATGCTCCGTACGGCAAAGTCCGATACCTTTAGCTCCGAAATCACGTGCCACCTGGCTGTCGTGAGGAGTGTCGGCATTGGTACGAACATACATTTTAGAGTATTTATCGGCCAGTTTCATCAGTTTACCAAAGTAACCACTTAATTCTGCATCGATGGTAGCTATACTTCCGGCATAAAGTTCTCCTGTTGATCCGTTCAGTGAAACCCAGTCTCCTTCTTTAAAGGTTTTATCGCCAATAGACATGGTTCTTTCTTTGTAATCGATCTTAAGATCACCTGCACCGGAAACACAACATTTACCCATTCCACGGGCAACAACAGCAGCGTGAGAGGTCATACCACCACGGGCAGTTAAGATACCGTTGGCAATATTCATTCCCTCCAGGTCTTCAGGAGAAGTTTCGATACGGGCCAGTATAGTGTTGTCAAATTTTTCACACTCATCAGCGTGGAAAACCAATTGACCGGTAGCAGCACCGGGAGAAGCAGGCAAACCTTTTGTCAGTACTTCGGCTTTAGCCATAGCTGATTTATCAAAAACAGGGTGAAGTAACTCATCCAGTTTGTTAGGTTCAACTCTTAAAACAGCTTCTTTTTCGTCAATTCTTCCTTGTTCCAGCATATCGATGGCCATTCTTACCATGGCAGCACCGGTACGTTTACCGTTACGGGTTTGAAGTAACCATAATTTACCATCCTGAATGGTAAATTCAAGATCCTGCATATCATTGTAGTGATCTTCCAGTTTTTGTTGAATTTCGTTTAATTCTTTATAGGCTTCAGGCATTACCTCTTCCAGTGAAGGGTATTTAGCAGCTCTTTCTTCTTCAGAGATTCCTTGTAACTTTGCCCATCTTTTAGATCCTACAATAGTGATCTCCTGTGGAGTACGTACACCGGCAACCACATCTTCTCCCTGTGCATTGATCAGGTATTCACCGTTAAAGATGTCTTCACCGGTTGCAGCATCTCTGGTAAAGGCAACTCCGGTAGCAGAATTATCTCCCATATTACCGTAAACCATAGCCTGAACATTTACTGCAGTTCCCCATTCATCAGGGATCTTATTCATTCTTCTGTAATAAATTGCTCTGTCAGTATTCCAGCTGTCAAATACAGCCATTACAGCACCCCAAAGCTGATCCCATGGATTATCAGGGAATTCATGTCCGGTTTTCTTTGTAACTGCTTTTTTAAATTGCTTAACGAGTTCTTTTAAATCCTCAACAGAAAAATCAGTATCCAGTTGGATACCTTTTTCTTCTTTCAGATTATCCATGATCTCCTCAAAAGGATCGATATCTTCCTTTGATTCGGGTTTCATTCCTAAAACTACATCTCCGTACATCTGTACGAATCTTCTGTACGAATCCCAGGCAAAACGCTCATTACCTGATTTTTTTGCAATACCTTCAACAGCATCGTCATTTAATCCCAGATTAAGAACAGTGTCCATCATCCCGGGCATAGAAACTCTTGCCCCTGAACGGACAGATACCAATAAAGGATTCTCTTTATCACCAAATTTGGTTCCTAGTATTTCTTCAGTATTTTTAACAGCAGCTTCAACTTCTGCTTTGATCAATTCAACAGTTTTATCCTGACCTAATTTGTTGTATTCTGTACAAACTTCAGTTGTAATTGTAAAGCCGGGAGGTACAGGTACTCCGATCAGGTTCATTTCAGCAAGGTTCGCTCCTTTTCCACCTAGCAGATTTCTCATTGTGCTATCTCCTTCAGCTTTTTTATCTCCAAAGGTGTAAACAGTCTTTTTTAGTTGTTTTGATTCACTCATAATAAAATTCAATTTTTATAAAGAATAAGGGCTTAATCACAAAAATAAAAATTGTAAATACCTCATTCTTTAGCGTTTAATTATTAATAAATTACTTTAATGGTTTCTTTTAAAATTGGAAGAATGACCCCAAAAAAAAGAAGCGTAAATATACGTAAGTTTTACAAATGTATTGCTGATTTATATCATTTGAAATGATAAATTTATGTTAATATAAAAAAGGAAGATTATTGACTTATTTTTTAAATCTTGAATTGATGTAATCATTGATCTCAACAATAGATTCTATTTCCTGAGAAGAATTACCGCTACGCACATAAAACTTTTCTTTTGTATTACCATTTTTATCTTTTATTTTGATAAAAACAGGCTCTGAGGAAGCCAGTACTTTTACTTTGCAAATGGTCTTACCCTGATCTATGCTTTCAAAAGCTATACGTATATTTTTACTCACATTTTTAACTCCCATCAGTTTATGAAGGATGTTTCTTAAATGGATCTCGTAATAATCGGGGGTAGATTTTTTTAAAGTGGCAAAGTCCTTTTCCAGACCCAATAAATTCTTATCATCATCTACACCGATCAAAAGAGTACCGCCATCGGTATTACAAAAAGCTGCGATAGTTTTAGAAATTACATTTTCCAGTTCCGGATTGTATTTTTCCTGACGGTAATCCCATCTGCAGGAAGATTTAAATTCCAGATAACGGTTCTCATCTTCCCGAAGTAATTCACTTAGGGGTGGAATGCTTACTTTTTTAGGAAAATAAAAACTTCTCTTTTTGATGAGTAATAATAATAAACCTGTAAAGATCAGTATAACAGAAGCCCATAAAAGGTATTCAGAATGTTCATTTCTTCCCATTGAAAGCAGCTGATATTCCGGTAGGGTAAAGATGTAATTCTTAAGGCCGGAATCGGGTGGGAGCATTTTAAAGGAATTCCAAAAGACTTTTCCTTTTAAATTAAAATTAAAGATACCTTTCTCTTTATGATTAAATTTTTTAAAATGTTGTAAAATAGTGTATGAAATACTGTCGGTTTTCACTTTTCCTTTTTCTAACAAAGGATAAGGATTTTCCGAATTCAGTTTCCAATACTGATCCTGTGTATTTCCAATAATAAGGGAAAGGGAATCTATCTTTGAAAAATGGTCAAAACTTTTTATCACAGAAGATCTTGAAATTCCCATAAGAATAACATTGGGAACCCCCTTACTTTTATACGAATACCCAATGTAAAACAGATCCTTGTCCATTCTTGCATGTTTCTGTATGGTATCTGTATCATGAAAATACCAGCGTATCTTGTTGTGTTCCTTATATATATCTTTATACCATTGTGTGGTTTTGATCTTAACATTAAAACTTTCTTCCCATGAACTCAGGTATTTTCCGTTTTCATATCTTTTCCAGGTAACTACATCCATTGCCTCGGTGCTGTCCGTAGTAAAAACAAAACTATTTTTATCTTTTTTAATGCCAATTTTAAAATTATTTCGCAATATGGCAATGGACTTTAAATAAGGGTTCTCACTAAATTTTTTGATAAAATAATTATGAATATAAGCGGTATCTTTTAGTTTTTCAGGACTGTCGAAACCTGATTCTATATTTTTTATATTATTGTGTACCTGTGTAAGAAAGGAAGAA